>DASQYL010000497.1:0-21309 GCA_035639235.1 Pyrinomonadaceae bacterium
CACCGCGCCACGGCCAAACTTGATCGTCGAGGTTCCGTGACGATGCACGTTGGCATCTTCCGCCGCGCGAAAGTCACGACCGAAGAAGAGTGATTCGATCCTTTCGAGGAACGCGGGATCGGTGGCCATCACATCCGTAAACTCGCCGTGCTTCGGGCAAGTCTTGCGCATGATGACGCGGCCGTCTTCTTCCAAAATTTGTGCTTTGATTTCGCCAGGATGGGCATCCATCAAAGTCTCGAGCGGAGTCTCACCCGAAATCACTGCGTTGCGAACTTCCTTCACACAGCGCGGGCAGAGCGAATCTGTTTCTCTGGGAAATCCGAGCGGCGGAGCTGTTCTTTCGTACGATTTCAGCAGCGGCCCAGGCGCCCAGTTCGGACGAATCGCTTCACCTTCGGGCAAGCGCTGGTTAACGGACTGGAAGGCCTTCCAGGCAACATCCGACAGCGTCGAGACGATTTTCGATCCGGTAACTCCGGACAATTTGTTCTTATCTGTTTCGCCGCGGCGGAATTGATCGCTAAACAATTAAACCTTCTCCTTAAAATCAGTCCCAGACATAGTAAGACGCTTGCCTGGGGTCGCATAGCTACAAAAAAATCGCCGACGGTATTTGAGAAATCGACGATGCACCATGATAGTTTGCGATGGCCCTTAAGGCAAGACGAAAAGACGGCTGCTAGTTGTTTGTCTGCAAGGAAAAGCGCAAATCGCCGGAAACTTATTAATCTATGACGCCTTTGCTGTTGACACGGCGCGCGGTGCGGCGTATAAGCCACACGTTAGACGACGGCACCTTTCTGGGAAGCACTGCCCGGTCGTCCTCCTGGTTACTTGTACGCTCTCATCAGCAAGCGACCCCTGTCAATGACACGTTTTGCATTCGTCACTAAGGAATTGGAGCACTTTCAATGGCCAGACCACCCTACGGAGAAATTGTCGATCTACTAAACTCCGGCAAGGTCGTCCCGTTTCTCGGGGCCGGGGTGAATTTCGGGATGCGCCAGCCGGGCGCCAAATGGGATGACAAGCAGCCAGGATTTCTGCCCAGCGGGGCTGAGCTCTCGCGGTTTCTGGCAGCCAAAAGCAATTTTCCGTCAGACGATGATCACGATCTGGTCGATCTGGCAAAGGTTGCGTCTTACTTCGTCGAGACCAGCGGGCGTCCGCGTCTTCGCGAGCGGCTGCGCGAAGTATTCGATCGCGATTTCGATCCTTGCGACATTCATACTTATCTCGCAGAAGTTCCCGCTCCGCTGCTGGTGGTTACCACCAACTACGATGATCTGACGGAGCGAGCATTCGTCAAATCGGGCAAACCGTATGATTTGGTCGTGCACCCGACAGATCGAAAAGACGTCGAGGCTTCGGTCCTATGGTGGCCACACCAGGCTGACAAGCCTGAGACCATCGCGCCGAACAAACTCTTCGTCGATCTGAACACGACGACAGTTATTTACAAGATGCACGGTACTGTTGCCCGGCCGACAAAGGAGTGGGACAGCTACGTTATCACGGAAGAAGACTACGTTGATTTTCTGTCGCGCATGACCGGCCAGACTGCGGTGCCGGCCCAGTTCATGCGGCACTTTCGCACGCGCCACTTCCTCTTCATGGGCTATGGATTGAACGATTGGAACCTGCGCGTCGTGCTCAATAATTTGCGCTCGGTGTTGCCGTCGGCTGGGACTAATGACGCAACCGAAGATCTCGCCGGCGAAGACCTGCCGTCATGGGCCATTCAATTTCAGCCGTCGGATCTCGAAGTAGAACTGTGGCAGGCGCGGAGCGTCAAAATCTATGACGTGGACATTAACGAGTTCGTAAAACAGATGAGGGCCCAGGCGAACTCGTAAGATCTCCGACTGGTGCGATGACTGAAGCCACCAATCCAGACTTCTGCCCGTACAAAGGTCTGCAACCCTACACAGAGCAGGACCGAACCTTCTTTTTCGGCCGCGAGCGAGACCAGCAGGTAATCATCTCGAACCTGTACGCCGCGTCGCTGACGATCTTGTATGGAGCCAGCGGCGTCGGCAAGAGCTCCGTGCTGTTGGCCGGCGCCATTCCGCTGCTCAGGCAGGAGCCGAATACATCGGTGGTCGTGTTTCGGAATTGGCAGGATCCAAATTTTCTCGTCCAAATGAAAAAAGAAGCGGCCGCGGCCGCGGCAGATGCGACTTCAGCCGATCCGTCGCTTCCGCTCGACGAGTTTCTGGCGCAACTCCATCGCACGCGACGGGCCTCGAGCTTTGTCATATTCGATCAATTCGAAGAATACTTTCTCTACAATTCCAATTCGGCGGAGGATGGCAGCGGATTCGAGGTTGAGTTCGCGCGTGCGGTAAATCGTCGCGACGTCACGACTAATTTCCTGGTGTCTATGCGCGAGGACAGTCTCAGCAAGCTGGATCGATTCCAAGGACGAATCCCGGCGTTGATGAATAACATGCTGCGGCTCGAACACCTCGATCGCAGCGCCGCCGAAGACGCGATTACCAAGCCTCTCGCGGTCTACAACCGCACGTCATCGAGCGCGCGGCCTCCGGTGAGCATTGAGCCGGCGTTAGTGACCGCGATTCTTGACGATCTCCAATCGCAGGCGAGCGATGAAATTGCTTCGGGAACCGACAAACTCATGTTGCCGGAACATCCCCCGGGAACCATCGAAACTCCTTTCCTGCAAATGGTGCTCATCCGCATGTGGGATGAAGAGCGCGCGGCTGACTCGAGCACATTGCGCATGCAAACCTACGAGCGGCTGGGCCGGGCTGCAAACATCGCTCGCACCCATCTTGATACGATGATGGACCGCTTAAGTGAAGCCGAACGCGATGTCGCCGCCAACATCCTGCGCTTCATGGTCACACCTTCCGGCAGCAAAATAGCCCAGGAAGCCGGCTCGCTCGCCTTGTGGACTGAATTGCCGGAGGCCCAGGTCACGCCGATTCTAAATCGACTGAGCAGTGCCGAACTGCGGATTCTCCGCACGATTCAAACTCCCGGACGCCCGCTGTTGTACGAATTGTTTCACGACGTGTTGGCCCAGGCAGTTCTGAATTGGCGGCGGCGATACGTGGCCGCGCAGCAAGCAGAAAAAATTCGGCGCGAAGAACAGATCCGGCTGGCCGAAGAACGCGAGGAAGCCGAGCGCCAACGCGAGCGCGAACGAAGCCGCTTCATGCGGCGTGCGCTCATCGCGGTGTCCGCGCTTTTTGTCTTGACGCTGGCAATGTTGAGCTTCGCGTTATGGCAAGCACACCGGGCAAATCAAGCAAAGCAGCAGGAGATCGAAGCGGACGAATTGGCGGAGACCCGCCGGCAAGCAGCCGAAAAATTGAAGGACGATCAAGCTCAATCGGCGCTGCACTCGCGCGACGGCTATGTCTTCCTCAAGAAAGGAAAGTTTGCGGAGGCGGCCTATGAATATGGTGAAGCTGTCAAACTCGATCCCAAAGACGCGACGCTCTACAACAGTCAGGGTTATGCACTGATGCGCGATGGACGCTTAGCGGAATCAATTTCGGTTTTGCAGCAAGCAGTGGCTTTCGATTCCAATGACATCTGGGGTCATTACAACCTCGGCTTGGCATATCACAAAAACGGAAGCAACGACGATGCGGTTAAGGAGTGTCTGAAAGTGCTTGAGCTGGACAAGAGCTTCTGTGACACGTTCAAGAAAGATGTCAACTATCAATGGTTCACCTGCTCGAATGAATTCCAAACGAATTGCGGCTCAAGGGTTTGTAAAGTGACAGCGACGCGAGCCGATACCGCCGCCCCGTAACAAGCAACCACTCAGTGGACCAGCCTCGCCCGCTGCATCTCCCACGTTCGTAAGATCCGCAGTCGCCTTATCGCCACAGGCGTTGTACTATCACGGCCTCGCGAAATGAGCACCGTTGAAAAAAGTGTTGCCGAACTCGCGGCGCTCACTGGCGGCCGCATCATCGGTGATGGCAACGTCGTTATTCGGCGGGTGGCGAGTGTTGCCGAAGCGCGCGACGGTGAAATCGCTTATGTCGAAGATCGGAAGTTTTATGCCACAGCCGAGGCCAGCGAGGCTTCCTGTTTAATTGCGCCCATGGGCGCGGAGTTGGATACGCGCTGTCGCATCGAAGTAGTTAATCCGAAGCTGGCCTTCGCGTTGATAGCCAAAGTTCTGCATCCTCCCAAAAAACGTCAACCTGAAATACATTCAAGTGCTGTGATTGCGCCCGACGCAAACATCGGTCAGCAAGTTTTTGTGGGCGCGTTTGTTTGTATTGGCGAAAACTCTTCAATCGGCGATCGAAGCCAAATTCGGGCCGGCGCAAAGATTGGCGACGGCGTCACGGTTGGCGAAGATTGCGTAATTCATCCGAACGTCTTTCTCGAAGACGGCATGACGATCGGTAATCGAGTGATCCTCCACGCGGGTGTCGTGATAGGCGCCGATGGATTCGGCTATGTGCGCGGTGAGATGGGTTATCACAAGTTTCCACAAATCGGCACGGTCGTGATCGAAGACGATGTCGAGATTGGCGCAAATTCAACGGTCGATCGCGGCGCGCTCGGCCGTACGCGAATTGGCAAGGGCACCAAGCTCGATAACATGGTCCACGTCGGTCACAACTGCGACATTGGCGAACGCGTGGTGATCGCGGCCCAAACCGGCATCAGCGGCAGCGTCACGATCGAAGACGAGTGCGTCATAGGCGGCCAGGTCGGGTTCGGCGATCACATTCGCGTGCAAAGCGGAGCAGTTATCGGATCGAAGGCGGGCGTGCTGCCGGGAAAAATTGTGCGGCCCGGTGTGTGGTGGGGAATTCCGATTCAACCACTCGATGAATACAAACGTTTGAATGCTCACCTGAGCCGCGTTCCGCACATGCGCGACGCATTGAAAATGCTGCAAGCCCGCGTGAAGCAATTAGAGCAAGAGTTGCTCAAGCGCAATGAATGAAACGCGTTACGCGCGGCCATTTTATCGCTGGAAAAATGTTGGAAACGCACGTAAGATGTTCCAGAAAATTATTGGAATTGATCGAGTGATCTTCCAAAAAGTTTTTTGGAATTTCGATTCGCGATCTTCCAGAAAAAAACTGGAAATGATCGCGCGATCTTCCAGCAAAAAAGTGATTGACAAGGTGTTCCGGCTTCGGCGAAATTGAGTTGGCTTCGTGCTCCCGCGAAGACATCCCGCTCGAAAGTTCTTACCGTCATGAAAACTCATTCCAAGCTGCTATTCATCACGCTCGCTCTCTCAATCGCAGGCAACATTCAAGCGCAATCAAACACATCGACCAATCAGATCACTCGTCCGCGGACGGTAGTATCGTCGAATACTCCAGCGGCGAAAACGACGCCCGTCGCTGAGCGATCGACCGCGCCGCGCACGTCTCAGGCCGCCGACAAGAAAGCCGCGAATCATTTTCAGCAAGAGCAAACGCGCGTCGCACAAAAAGATGAATCAAACCGCCGCCTGTCGCAGAGCCGCCTGCGCATTCGCATTGCGGAAGCGCAACGGTACTTGAAAGCCCGTCCGGTGCCGACTGCGATGACGCCGTCTTTGGAGTTTGTGACGATCGCCGCGCTGCTGCCGGAAACATCACAGATTCATTTGATTCGCGTTAACAAACAAACCTTTCTCACAAAAGGCGCGGAAATATCCGGTGTCAGCACGATGGGCCTGCCGGTGCAGGTTCGCATCGTACGTGCCAACGGCGTGAACACCGCGGTCACGATATTCGACGATAAGAACCGCTCGCTGATACCGCTCGTGACTGAATTTCCGATTGAACGCGCGGGCAAGTTTCGCGAGATGGCTTATTACACATCGGCGCATCCGGCGCTGCTCTCGGCTGATCTAATGAAGGCCGGTCAGACTTATGTGAATACGATGGTGGATCTGGCAGCTAAACGTTTGCGCGAACGCGGCAGTCTTATTAATCCCATGCTGGTCGATGTAGCGAAGCGGCTTTGTGTAGTCGAGCACGTCGATCACGAACGCTTTCGTAACGAAAATCGGATCTCGCTGTTTGAAGAAATCTACACGCTGTATGCACTCAATGAATTGGACACGTATCGTTATTCAGTAAGCTCCGCGGGCGCCGGCGGCATGGTCCAGATGATTCCCTGGACCTATAACCTGATGCGCCAGCGTCATCCCGGCGTCGGCTTGAATCCTGATTTTGTTCTGGGGATGCGCAATCATGGCAACGCGCTCGAAGCGATGCTGCTCTACATGCAGGACACCTGGAACGATTTATCGGCGAACGAAGACGTGCAAAGCGCGCTGACCGCGAAACAAGCGACACCCTCGGAAATCATCGCCGCCGGTTACAATTCCAACGCCGCGAAGCTGCCGGGCTACATCCGTCGCGCCGGCGCCAATTGGCGATCGTTGATTCCGCGCGAGACGCAGATGTATTTGCAGATTTATCAATCACTCGATGCGCTGATGCAGTCGAAAGCAAATCACGCGGTCAGAAAATAGTTCGAAGTACCCCTTTAGGCGGCTCTCAATGAGGGAAACCGTCTAAAGGCTGGACTTCAAACAACACCCGGTCTATCGCCGGGTGTTTTTGTTTTCGGCCGCCGAAAGTCTCGTCCCGCGCATTGCATCAACCGGCAGTTTCATCTATAAATGCCTGCCGTTAGTCTTCCCCGGACTTTCAAAATCAAAATTGGGCCGGATGAGTTTTGGTTTCGAACTCTCGCTGTGTCCACAACATCATCGGAGTGAAAATGAAAGTAAACGTCTCGAGGTCGATCGTCGTCGCGTTAACTTGCGCTTGCGTTATCGTCGTGGTGAGCAGCCTTCGCGCGCCGCACGCCTCGACAACGAAAAATAAGTTCGACGCGTTGTATGCGTCGCTGGGCATGCCGATTCCAGCACAGACGCCAGCTTCAGGTGTGCCGGAAAAAACCATTGCCCAGGAAGGACGCGAGAAAAACGTGAAGCTTCTCGGCGACCTTCCGGTTTCGCAATTCATCCCGGTGATGAATTACTTCGCGGCTTCGATGGGCCGCCGATGTAATTATTGTCACGTGAATAATAACGGGCAGTGGGATTACGCTTCCGATGCCAAGAATGAGAAGAACCGAGCGCGCGACATGATCAAGCTCGTGCTCGACACAAACAAAACGTTGGCACAACTGAAACTGGATCCTGTGGCCTGTTACACCTGTCATCGCGGGCGCAATAGCCCCCAGTCGGTTCCGCCGTTGCCATTGCCGACGCCGCCCGCTGGCGGTCCCGGCGGGGCGGGTCCTGGAGGTCCCGGCGCAGGTGCTGCTCCCGGCGCTCAGCCGCAGGGTTCGCCGACGCCGCGACCGACACCGACTCCGGCCGAAGAGTTGATCCAAAAATATATCAGTGCGATTGGGGGGCAGGCAGCCATTGATAAGATCAAAAGTCGAACGGCAACTGGGACGTTCATGACGGCCAACGGCGCCACCGGAACCTATGAACTGATGCAGAGTTCAGATAATGGATACGAACATTTCACGACTCAGCGCGGCACGATGGAGCGGGGAATCATGGGAAATATCGGCTGGGAAAGGAATCAGCAAGGCTTGCGCGAGCTCGCCGGCCATGACCTGGACGTGCTCAGATCGACCGCTTTACTGTCTCGCAATCTTAGTCTGAAGGAGCAGTACACGCGCCTGCGAACTGCGGGACGAGACAAGGTGGGCGACCGTGACGCCTATGTCGTGCTGGCCGCGCGCAACGATACAGATGCTGAGCGTTTGTACTTCGATGTTGAGACTGGTTTGCTGTTGCGGCGCATGACGTTTATGCGGACCATCGTCGGCACGATTCCTGAACAGATTGATTTTGAAGATTATCGGGACGTAAACGGCGTGAAGCTGCCATTTACGATTCGTGTGTCATCGGTTGACGCGGGCAATCCCTACATCGTGCGCAAACTGACTGAGATCAAATTAAATGCGCCGGTAGATGATTCGAAGTTCAAGATGCCGGTTGCGACACCGCCGAAGAATCCTTGATTATCGGGGGGTGTCGCGCAATTGCTCGTCTAATTGATCGAGAGCGATCTTAAGCTGCGCGCGATAGCGAGGATCTCTCGCGGCTTTCATCCGCGCGAGAATTAACGAGCGCGAAAGAAGGAGCGACTGACGTCGTTCGTTCTCTTCGCGCTCTTCATTTGAGAGGCGATGCCGATCGCGAATTTCGCGCTCAGCCTCAGCAGCGCCGATCTGATCTTCGACTGATTTGCTTTCCCAACCGCGCGCCATGCTGGAAGTGTAGCGCAAGTTGTTAACTTGCGATCGATTTCCGCAACTTAACAAGTTGCGCTACCACAAGCCCTTCACCCAGCCACCGTCGACCGCCAGCGTCACGCCGGTGATGTAAGACGCGCGTTCGGATGCCAGGAACGCAACGGCGGCGGCGATTTCTTCCGGTTGGGCCATGCGTCGAATCGGCGCCTGCAAAGCCCACGAATCAATCACTTCCTGCTTCGACTTGCCGGCGGCTTTGCCGCGCATTTCCGCAAGTTCACCCTGCCGCGCAGTCAGGGTGTAGCCGGGGGCGACATTGTTGACAGTCACTCCCTGGGCGGCCACTTCGTTGGAAACTGTCTTGGCCCAGCCCGTCAAACCAGCGCGCACGGTGTTCGACAAAAGCAATCCATCAATCGGCTGTTTCACCGAAACGGAAGTGATGTTGATGATGCGTCCCCACTTACGTTCAATCATTCCCGGGAGCACGAGTTTGGCAAACCTGATTGCAGACAGCGCGTTCAGTTCGAAGGCATGACGAAACACGTCGAGGTCCGTCTCCGCAAAAGTCTTTGCCGGCGGGCCTCCGGCATTGGTCACGCAGATGTCTATTTGGCCGCCGCGCTCGATTGCGAGATTGACGAATGCTTGCACGTCGGCATCATTGGTCACGTCACACGCGATGCCGGCAACGTCGGCGCCTGTTTCTGCGTGAATCTTCTGTGCCGCGTTAGATGCTGACTCCGCTTTGCGCGAGCAGAGAAAGACGCGCGCGCCCTCACGCGCCAGTTCACGCGCGCAAGCGAAGCCGATGCCGCGGCTGGCGGCGGCGACGATAGCTACTTTGTTACTCAATCCAAGATCCATCATCGTGTCCTCTCGTGACCAGCCGGGGCAGTAGCCCGACCGTCAGGGAGGGCGTGATCGATGCCGCCCTTGCTTACGCGCGGGCTACTGCCCCGCGCCCATCTTTAACCGCGCTTATTGATCTTCATTTCGCGCGGTGATCGTTCAGCCATCGCAGCCAAACAGGTGTCAATCAAGTGCTCTGGATCGCTGTCGTAGAATATGCGCGATTCGGTTGGCTTCCGGAATGTCTCGGCAATCCCTTTGATTTCGTCGGCCGCACCGCCCGTGCCAATCAGACAACCGATGATCTTGCCTTCGTCGTGGGCGATCGTAAATTCATTAAGCGATCCGATTGAGCCGGCGATGAAGATGACCAGATCGCACGATCGCACGAGCACCACGTTGCGCCCTTTCAATCCGAAGCCGGTATAAACGATCGCATCGCAGGCGTCAGTCGGCAATTTGAATGTCTCGACATGTTCGCGTTCATTTTCACCCGGCGAGATGCCGATGTGGAAAGCACCGGCTTCCTGCGCCGATTTACCGACCAGCTGAATCACGCCCGTGGTCGCTCCGGTAAACAGAATCGCGTCGGCGCGCGCGATCGCTTCGCCGAGTGCGCGCGCGCCTTCGGCAATCGCAGGCGTCGCCGCCGCTTCAGCCGATCCCATCACGCCGATTTTTATTTTCAGGCGAAGACTCATTCAAATTTCGAAATGTTCAGTCTCGACGGCAGCCGCAACTTCGTTCGTGGGAATGGACTTAGTTTCCGTCGTTATGGGAAACTTTTCTTTCCGGTCCCACCACGACTTGGTCACAAACCAGATGATGCCCGGCATCATAAAAAACAGTCCGATGCTCGCAGTGACGACACGTGGCGAGAATCCGAACCGATCCATTAATTCCCCAACCAGGTAATTTGACGTCGCCATCGTCAGGGTCGCCAGGCCCAACTCGGCGGCAAACACTCTTCCGCGAAATTGATCGTCCGTCGCGCGCTGCAACAGCACGGTTGAGAATACCCATAGAATGCTGCCTCCCATGTGCGCCACCGCGAGAAAAACCAGCGCGAGAATAAAACTCCTGCTCACCCCGAAGCCAAAATAAAAAGCTCCGCCCATCAGAAATCCGATACCAATCGCGGTTTGCATTTGCGAACGCGTCTCACCGGACCAGCGGCGCGCGATGAACGGACCGATGGCCGTGCCGATGCCGCGCGCAGTGAATAGCACGCCTATACCCGTCGCGGCTTTGCCGGCAATTGGATAGATACGCTCACCGAAGACCGCCAGCAACGTGAGAATCCCGCCGCCCATTCCCCAAGCGGGTTTCACCAGCAGATAAGCCAAGACGCGCGGCCGATGATTGACGTAACGCGCGCCTTCGATCGTTTCGGTGATGCCCAAAGCTTTCCCGACGGTCAGCCTGGACTTAACGCGTTTGGGACGATGCGGAAAATGAACACTCGCGATCAGAATCGCAGACGCGACAAATGTAAGCGAGTCCAGGACGAACGCTGCATTTGTCCCAAACAGGCCGGCGACGAAACCGCCAACCGCCGCGCCGAGCGTGAGCATGACCGACCAAGTCACCGCAGCGATCGCATTGGCCGGCACGAGTTCGCGATCGGAAACAATTGACGGAATAACCGCAGTCTTGGCGGGTTCAAAGAATGTCGAAAACGAAAGTTGCAGCACCGTCAGCAGATATACGAGCCACATCTGATCTGCGCGCCGGACAAAAAGAAATCCGAGCACTACGACGGCGCGCATAATGTCCGCCGAGATCATGATCGAACGGCGGCTGAATCGATCGGCAACTACGCCCGCGCCCGGACCAAGCACGACAGTGGGCAGGAACCGCGCCACCATAATCAAAGCGACCGACCGACTCGACCCAGTTAATCGCAGGGCAATCGTGTAAACAGCAATGGTATCGAACCAGTCGCCCATTTGACTGACAACCTGGCCAAACCAAAGCAGACGGAAGCTGCGGTTGTGGCGCAATAGTTCTCCATAGCCGACCCCCTGCCGCCTCTGTTTTTTTGCAGGAGTAGTAATTGTCGTCTCCGATCCGAAAGTTTTGTGAAAGGTGCACTGTGCATACGAAGCTTGTCAACAGGATGTTTTTGACAAACGTGTCAGAAACCGGGAGGATAGCGACCGACTTAACAGGCGGCGTTGAAGTCATGAACAACTCGCGGACGTGTTACCGGAGGCTAGGCGGAAATCAATGACGACATGGATCCCGTCGCTTCCGGTCCGGGTTCTGACGCTCCTACATCATCTTTTTGACGTGTCAGATTGAATAGCTGACGTGGTGACGTTTCAATGACAGTCAGAAATCCGGCGAAATCAAGTGAATCAATCGCGGCACGTCGGTTGTAATGACGCCGGCGCGGCTAGTTAGTTCCGATGCGTCGGGACGACAGGCCCACCGCACTGGGTCCGCTAGCCGCGTAGAATTTTGTATTTCGCGACACCGCTTGCCCAACACCCCAGGTAACGGGTGCGTGCCAGCATCCGTTAACTTGCCCGTCATGCGCCGAAAGTAAATGCTGAGTTGCTCCAGCATTCTGCTTTCGGCGCAGACTTTTTTTGCGATAGAGCAGGCGGGCTACTGCCCCATCCCTTCAGCCGCACCGAAAATCAACTAATTTTCTTGACAATTTAGGCTCAACCAGTCAAATTGGAAGAGTGGCAAGCGGGACCACCAACCACCTATCCCGCGACTGGCCAACGTTCTGATGGCCCTTTAATTTCAGCGCCTTTGTCCTGCTTTGGCCGCTCAACGCGTGAGCGATCAAGCGCGCCCGCCTCAGATTAGCGAGTGATTTGCGCTCCTGACGTCAGACGCTCTGCATACTTTATACGAATGTCTCTTACTGCAATTGAACCGAGCGCAGCCGCTACGCTGCTCATCGTTGACGATGACAGTTCCGCGCGCGAAGGTCTGCGAAGTATTTTTGAAACCGCCGGCCACAAAACCATAGCTGTCAACGATGCGCCCGCTGCCTTGCGCTGGCTGCGCGAGCAACCATGCGATCTCGTGATGCTCGACGTCGAACTTCCCGAAGTCGACGGCTTGGCGCTTTGCCGGCTGGTGCGCGCGCAACCGACTTTGAAACAACTGCCGTTGGTGGTTTTCTCCGCCAACGACAGCGAAGGCCGCAAGGTCGAAGCATTCACCGCCGGCGCGGACGATTACATTGTCAAACCGTCGACGCCCGGTGAATTGATCTCTCGAATCAATTCGCATCTCGGTTTTGCTCAGCGCGAATCGCAACTGCTCGGCACAAATCGTGAATTAAGTTTTCTCGCAGATCTCAGCCGCGGCTTGTTGCGAACGCTCCAGCCCGAACAAGTAGCCAGCCGCGTCGCCGGAGCAATCTTCGAAGGAACGAACGCCGCGCAAACCGCCTGCGCCATTCGTAACAATGGCAAAGGCCTCGCCGTCTGTGTATTCGATCGCGAGGGCAGCGCCGGAAGTTCTTCTCTCATCCATCAGAAGCGTCTCGAGAAATGGCTGGCGTCGGCACGCTCATCTTCCGCGATACGAATCACGAATCGCAAAGATTTTTTGTTTCGCAACCCTGAGCATGACATCGAATATCTGGTTCCTATCGGCTTCGGCGAAAAAAATTCCGGCGCGCTGTTGGTCGCTTTCGCGGATTTTGCAGATTGCGCTGAAGTCGACTGCCGGCTGATTGATGCCGCCGCTCAACAGGCTTCGTTCGCCGCGCACATATCGCGCCTCTACCTGAAAGCACGCGAGTCCGCCGCCACGCTGGCGCAGGAAGTCGATCGCCGCACCGCCGAAGCCGAAATGCAGCAACGCTTCACCGAAGCGATCATCGACACGCTGCCCCTGTCACTTTATGCAATCGATCGCGAATATCGCATCGTTGCGTGGAACCGGAATCGCGAATTGGGGGAACTCGGTTTGCCGCGTGGCCTGGTGCTCGGCAAGAACATTTTCGAGGTCCTCACCAAACAGAGTCGTGAATTGCTCGAGCGCGAATTCGCCAAAGTCTTTTCCACCGGAGAGATTCATCGCGTCGAGCAAGAGACCGTCACCAGCGCCGGCGAGACGAACCATTGGCTAATCAGCAAGATTCCCATGCGCGCCAACGGTAACGACGACGTTTCGCACATCATCACCGTCGGCGAAAACATCACCGCCCGTGTCAAGGCCAACCGTGCTGTTGCGCGTGCCGAAAAATTGGCCGCCGTCGGCCGCCTCGCCGCAGGTGTGGTGCATGAAATCAATAATCCGCTGGCGACGATTGCCGCTTGCGCCGAATCGCTGGAGAAGCGAATCGCCGAAGGCGCATTTGGATCGTCGCAGGACACGGACGACTTGAGCGAATACCTCGGACTGATTCGCGAAGAGGCATTTCGCTGCAAGACCATCACGATGGGCTTGCTTGACTTCAGCCGCTTGCGCGCCGGACAGCGCGTGCCGGTTGACATGAATGATGTGATCAAAGGCACAGCGCGCCTCGTCATTCATCAACAACACGGCGACAAAATTAGAATCGACGTGGAAGTCGAAGAGAATTTGCCGGCGGTTTCCGGTGACGTGGGCCAGCTTCAGCAAGCCGTAGTAGTGCTGGCGACGAACGCGATCGATGCCATGCCTGACGGCGGGACTTTGACTCTGCGCGCGACGCATTCCGGTTCACGAGTGCTGGTTCAGGTGCGCGATACGGGCATCGGGATTGCCCCTGAAAACATGAACAAGATTTTCGATCCGTTCTTCACCACCAAAGACATCGGGCGCGGCACGGGTCTGGGGCTGGCCGTCTGTTATGGTATTTTATCTGATCATGGGGGTCGCCTTGACGTTCGCTCCAGCGTCGGCAAAGGTACGACCTTCACAATTACGTTGCCGGTTGCACCTGATTAATACCGAACCTTAGTGCGGGGTAATAACAGTGAACGAACAACGTGACGCGCGATTACTGATTGCTGAAGACGAAGCAAACCTCAGGCTCGTCTTACAAAAAGAACTCCAACGATTGGGTTATCGAGTGCAAGCCGCGCCGGACGGCGAGGCCGCGCTGCGCAAACTCGAAGAGAGCAACGTCGACGTGCTGTTGTGCGACATCAACATGCCGAACATGGACGGCATGGAGTTGCTGCGTCGCGTGCACGAACGTCCCAATCCGCCGGAAGTAATCATGCTCACCGGCCAGGGCACGATCGAAACCGCCGTCGAAGCAATGAAGCTCGGCGCTTACGATTACCTCACGAAACCTTACAGCATTAACGAACTCGACGTGCGCGTGCGCCAGGCGGCGGAGAAGCGCAACTTGCGCGTTGACAATCAACGCCTGCGCGCGCAGATCGAACGCAAAACCCCGCTGCCTGAAATCGTCAGCCAATCGCAAGCGATGGCAGAGGCGATTCGACTGGTCGAACGGGTTGCGCCTTCCGATGCTTCGGTCTTGATCACCGGCGAATCCGGCACCGGTAAAGAGCTGATCGCGCAGGCGATTCATCGACTGTCGAACCGCGCGGGGGGAGCTTTTATCGATCTTAACTGCGCCGCGTTTCAAGAGTCGCTGCTCGAATCGGAATTGTTCGGTTACGAAGCCGGGGCATTTTCCGGCGCCAAGGCACGCAAGCTGGGATTGATTGAATTGGCCGATGGCGGTACGTTATTTCTCGATGAAGTAACCGAGCTACCTGCCGCGCTGCAAGCGAAACTTTTACGTGCGATCGAAACGCGCACTTTCTTTCGCGTCGGCGGCGTCCGCAAAGTCGAAGTTAATGTGCGCATTGTCGCCGCGACGAATCGCAACCTCGACGCAATCGTCAACGACGGCACCTTCCGCGCCGACCTGCTCTATCGCATCAACAGCTTTCAAATTCATCTTGCGCCGCTGCGCGATCGGCCCGAAGACATCGAGCCACTTGTCACACACATTCTCAAACACGTCGGCGGCTCCAATCCGCCGCAGGTTACGCCCGAGGCGTTCGAGAAACTGCGCAGCTATCAATGGCCCGGCAATGTTCGTCAGCTTCGCAATTGTTTGGAGCGGGCCGTGTTACTTTCAAACGAAGGCGTGATCACCGCTCACGAATTGCCTCCTGAAGTGTCTCGCCTGAATGGAGCAATGCCTTATGTGCCGGCGCAGGCCGTCCCGATGGCGGGAGTGTCAGCGCCAAACGCGATGAGTGGCGGCGCCAACACCGGTTCTTTGCGCGATGTCGAGAAGCAACAGATCATCTCGGCTCTGGAAAAGACCGGCTGGCATCGCGGCAAAGCTGCCGAGATGCTGGGCATCTCGCCTTCAACTCTTTATCGCCGCCTGCGTGATTACAATTTGGAAGGTAGATTGAGGTAGGAGCGTTATGAAGAGAATCGTGCCTCCTTTTTCTCTTACTCTCGAGGCGAGCGAAGAGATTCGCTTGCACAAGGAATTCAGGGGCTCTCACGACCATGTCTTTACGATGGCTGTGACGAATCAAGCCGTTTACGTCTCGACACAAAAGCTGGGATTTAAGAATAATGGATGGTACTTGAAACGTGTTCCGCTAAGCGAAGTAAAGAATGTATCTCTGTTACGGCAAAGATCGCTTTACAGCTATGGAGCGGGAGGTTTGATGATCGTAGCGGGCACGGTTCTGTCGATTTTGATGATGTGGGCTCTACTTCATCCGGTGCCGGGAGTTGTGTATCACGTTAGCGGATGGCCGTTCGCGATCGCGATTGGCGGGTTCGTCGTACCTTTCATCGCCAAAGGACGTCGTGTCCTGCTCGTAAGATTTAATCGCGGGAAGTTCAGATGGAAACCGCAGCTTGCAATAGATAAGAAGACCCGCGAAACGTGTCGCGCAATTCAAGAAGAAATTTTAACTACCTGCCGTAAACTTGGCTTATCAACCTCAGAGTCTCGATGACCAGCGTTAGTGCCCCGGTTAATGTCTTAGCACTCTACGATCTATCTTCCCGCGATCGTTCTTCGGCAGCGCTTCAACAAATTCGATCGAACGCGGATATTTATACGCGGCGAGTCTTGTTTTCACGAACAGTTTGATTTCTTCGGCGAGCTGTTCGTTTGTCGCAGATGAATCTCGCGTAACGATGAATGCCTTCGGTTTGACTAGCCCATCCTCATCCTGATGACCAACGACCACGCATTCTAGCACTGCTTCGTGTTGCAGCAGGCAATTTTCAATTTCCGCAGGCGCCACGAAGATGCCGCTGACCTTCAGCATGTCGTCAGTGCGGCCGTGATACCAGTAATATCCTTCGGCGTCGTTGTGAAATTGATCGCCGGTCGTGCACCAGTCGCCGGCAAACGTCGCTTTCGATTTTTCGTGCGCGTTCCAATAACACAAAGCGGCTGAGTCACCTTTTATCTTTAGCGTGCCCATTTCGCCAACCGGCACTTCGTTCTCATCAGCATCGACAATCTTTGCTTCATAACCTTTGACGATGCGCCCAAGACTGCCGGGCTTTACATCGCCGGGACGATTCGTGATGTAGATATGAAACATTTCTGCCGAGCCAATGCCGTCGCAAATCTCAACATCAAACATTTCTTTCCAGCGATGATAAAGCTCGGCCGGCAGAGCTTCGCCCGCGGAATAGCAGAACCGAATGCTGGACAGATCGTGAGCGTTCGCGTTCTCAACGTTCAGCATGGAATTGATCATCGTCGGGACCGTGGTGAGAATCGTCGGGCGGTAGCGTTCGATCATTTCGAACATTTTGTCCGGCGTCGAGCGTTCGGCGAATAAAGCCGTGGCGCCGCCGCCGGCAAATGGAAACAACAGATTCGTGCCCGTCGCATAGCCGAAGAAAAGTTTCGGCACCGACAAGGTCAAATCATTTTCATTCACGCCCATCGTGCGCTTCGCAAAGACTTCGGTGTTGTAAGGCAGGTCATGTTGCAAATGAACGGCGCCTTTCGGACGGCCGGTGGAACCCGAAGTGAATAACCAGATGGCCATGTCGTCGCGATGCGTGTCAGCAGCACGACAGGCGGTTGGCTGCGCCGAAACGACTTCGGAAAAGGAAAATGATTTGATGTGGCTGTGCGAATCGATAGTCTGCGCGTCGAGCGCCTCTTCACTACCGACCACCAGGACCGCTCGCAAATATTCAGCCGCGAGGGCAGCTTCGGCGAATGGTTTTAAGAATGCTTCGTGCACAATCGCGGCCCGCGCCCGCGTGTAATTCAGGTAATAGCGATAATCGTCCGCCGGCAGCAGCGGATTGACCATGGTGATAACCGCTCCGATGCGTGCGGCGCCAAACCATGTCCAGACAAACTCAGGACAATCGGGCAGAACGATCAGCACGCGATCTTCCATGCGAACACCTAGCATGCGCAAAGCATTGCCGGTTGCGTTTGCTTTGCGCGCCACCTCGCCGTACGTAAATGTCTGATCGTCGAAATAGAGACAGATTTTGTTTTCGCGGCCTTCCTCGAGGTTGTGATAGAGGAAATAGTCGGCCATGTTGAAGCGTTCAGGGAATTGGATTGACATGGTGGAAAGGTCAGTACCATCCGCGTGAGCGGATGGGATCAAGTAGCAAGCCGGGACGCGCTTTGATCCATTTGCTTACGCAAATGGTACTGACTGGTTGCTCTAAACTATTTGATCTGCTCAAAAGTCACATTCCCGATCCGATACTTCTGCCAGTCCTTGTAATCAAAGTGCCACCACTCGGCTTCGTAAACGGTGAAGCCTTCCGCTTCCATCGCCGCCCGCAACAGCGCGCGATGCCAACGTTGCAAAGAAGTGCCGCCGGGATAATCAGGATAAGCGCGCGCCGTAGTTTCATCATACGTGCTGACCATCTCGATCGGCCGTTTCGTTTTCAAATCGTAAAGAGTTAGATCGACGGCGCAACCGCGATTGTGACGCGAACCTTTCGACGGATCTGCGACGAAAACTTTCTTATCGTCGGGCGTCGCGTCCCAGAAAACCTTAGTCACGTACCACGGGCGATAAGCATCATGAATTAGCAAACCGTAGCCGAGTTGCTTCAATCCCTGGTTCGCACGGACGACTGCTTCCGCCGCGGGTCGTTGCATGAACGCTCTTGCTTGCGAATAGAAAACCGTGCCCAGAAAATTATTCGTCGTCGCATAACGAATCTCGAGCCGGATTGTCGGATCGATCTTCGTCAATTCCACCAAATCGGTCGGGAGAAAATTTCCATTTTCCTTTGGCGGTTGCGCGGCGAGTGCCTCTTTCATCAATGCCGCGACCGGCCGCAAAGGCTTAACATGAAGTTGGTTCCCCGCCTCTGGTTCAATCCGCCGTCGCTGATACGTCAGCTCACCGAATTGCAACTTGGTTGCGCGTCCATCGTGACCGCGGATGAACACCACGCGCCGATCGCGTCGTGGGCCGGTCGATTCTGTTCTAAAGACATCCCGCGACATTTCAATCAGCTCTTCGTCTTCCGTGCGATCGAACAACGCGACAAGCTTGCCGTCGCGCTCGAATAGGATGACTACATCGGTGTCGGGGCCATACTCGCCGATCAATCCACGCCAACGCGCCGGAGCGGGCGCAGGCTTTGGCCCAACCTTTTTCAGCAGGTCGTTTACGTCAGGAAGCTGCGCCGCGGTGTGTCCCGCGATCACGCTGACCGCGAAGGCGGCGATCAGTAGAACCTTGAGCCTGCGTTTCATTCGCAAATTGATCCCGTTCGTCATGGCTCTCGATTATAACCCGCAATGCAATTCGGCAGCTTGAGCCAGTGCATTTGCGATGATAGAGTGGGCCGCCTGAACGAAGTTTCAGGTTTCAAGTCTCAAGTTTAGTCTCACAGTTCTCATGCCGCAGGTGCTGGAACGCGCTTCGCTAATTTCGTCGCTGTTGCTGCTGGTGTGTTTTGCTGGCGCGACAGTGGTCGCGCAGGACCTCGACAACGTCACGATCACGGGCAAGGTCACCGATCAAAACGGCGCTGTGATTCCCGGCGCGACCGTAACTCTGACGCTGACGAACACGACCATCGAAAGGACCGCAGTCAGCGACGGCGACGGCAATTACAAAATAATTCAATTAGCCCCCGGCAAATACAACCTGAAAGCGTCCGCGAACAGTTTTCAGCCGACCCTTCTGCCCGGGCTTGAATTTGTCGCGGGCAGAAATGCGCAAATCGATCTCATGTTGTTCCCGCCCGGCGTGCTCGCCGATCCCGTGATTGTCACCACTGAAGATGCTTCGCCGGTTGACGTCACGCGCACCGTCGTGGGCGGCACGATCAAGACGCGCGAGATTGAAAGTTTGCCGGTCGCGTCGCGCTCGCCGATCGATTTGATTTTCACCATGGGCGGCGTGGCCGAAGAACCTCTGTCGGTGCGCGATCTCGCGACCGATCCAAACGCGCGCACGACTCCGGAAGAAGCCGGCAGCTTTTCGATCTCCGGCGGCACGGCTTATTCGAACAACATCACGATCGACGGACTCGATAACAACGACGATCGCACGGCAAAACAGCGCTTCACGCCTTCGATGGAGGCGATCGACGAAGTACAGATCATTCGGAACCAATTCGCGGCGGAATACGGCCGCGCGTCTGGCGGCCGCGTGAACCTGCGCACACGCAGCGGCACGAACGAGTTTCGCGGGCGGGCATTTTATTTTTTTCGCGATGAATCGCTGGACGCAAATACCTGGAAGAACAACACCCTCGGCATAAAGCGATTGCCCTTGCAGGAACACGATCCAGGTTTCAATCTGAGCGGCCCAGTGACGATCCCGCACATTTATCGCGGCACGGATCGCACTTACTTTTTCACTTCTTATGAATACGACACATTCCTGGATTCGACTCTGATCGATACGCTGGTACCGGTCGATCAAAATCCGCTCTTTCCATTGCCGGCGCCGACGAATCCGGAATTGAAGCGCGCCGAGAATCCTTCCGCGCCGGCGCTGGCCGCCGTCAATGGGATTGCGCCATTCATTTCTTCAGTCAGCACGCCGCAGCGCAATCACATCTTCACCACGCGCCTCGATCACAAGTGGACGAAAATCCACGATGGGACGTTCCTGTTTCAGTTGGGACGCTTGAATAATCGGCGTCAGTTTGGCGGCGGCGATCGTCTGGCCGAAGCCTTAGTCGGCAAGACCAGCAACACCGAAGCCATCGCTTATTCCGACAACTTCGTAATTTCGTCGAAGGCCGTAGCGCAAACGCGTTTCCAATTTTCACGTTTGACGCCGGCAGTCGAGGCTAACGGCGGCGCGACGAAACCCGTGGTGCTCATTGCCATACACGATTCAGCCGCTTTGAATACCGGAACGCTTACGGCTGGAACATCGACGAGCGGAGCGACGGATCGGCAGGAGGACCGTTTTCAGTTTCAGGAAATTTTCGCTTACGTGCGCGGCCAGCACTCGATTAAATTTGGCGGCGACCTCCAGCGAATCAAATCGACGTTCATCGATCTCAATGACGCTTCGGGCACCTGGGACTTCGACAGCGCCGGCGATTTTCTCGCGAACACGCCCAGCCGGTTTCGGCAGAATTTTCTGACGACTTCGACGCAGCATAATACTTACGCCGGTCTGTTTGCTCAGGATGAATGGCGTCTGCGTGCGAATTTCATGTTGAGCTATGGCCTGCGTTATGAAAACGAAAGCATCGTCAAAGACAGAAACAATGTCGCACCGAGAATTGCGCTCGCTTACGATCCATTCAAAAGCGGCAAGACCGTGGTACGCGCGGGCGCGGGAATTTTTTATAACCGCGCGTTGTTGCGAACCATCGACGACTTCACCACGGGCGCGCAACAACTTTTTTTCGATACCGATGCGTTGACTGATCCTGCTACCGGCAAAGTGATGACTGATGCGCAGCGGCGCGCTTTCATCGCCGCGAACCTAAAATTCCCAACGGTGTTAACGGCAGACTCGGCTTTAGTCAAACAGTTCGCGGTCGGGAATAGCGGAACGACCGCCGCAGGCAGCGTGTTGCGCCGGCTCGATCCAACTTTGCGCATTCCCGAAAGCTATCAGGTCAATGTCGGATTCGAGCGGCAAGTGACCAAGACTTTCACGTTCGAAGCAAACTACACCTACAACCGGACGTTGCACCTCTGGCGCGAATTCAACGTGAACGCGCCGGCACTGCCGAAGGGATTCAAGAATTTCACAGACTACCTCGCCTCGCGCGACTTTCCGAATTTTTTATCGAAGCCAGGCGGCGTGCGGCCCATTATCAATACTTCGACAGCGGGGGACCTCG
>DASQYL010000498.1:0-10902 GCA_035639235.1 Pyrinomonadaceae bacterium
TGATACCAGTACTTCATCAAGCCGCGCAGTCCGGGAATGCCGTCGAAAATTTTGGCGATGCCGAGCGCCAAGGTCACCGCGCCGCCGGTTCGCCCGCGTACTTTTTCGCCGGATTCGGCTTCCAAATGATCGAGTTCTTTCGCTTTTAGATCGAAGCCCTGGGCGCCTTCCGCATCGACCATGCGCACGTACTTCGCGCGTTCCACATCGTTACGTTGGGCCGTGTTAATGGCGAAGTAGTCACCGGGAAACAAAGAAGTTGCGGCAATTAAAGCGACGACGCCGACGACGCCTTCCATCAGCATGCTGCCGTAGCCGATCATGCGCGCGTCGGTTTCTTTTTTGATCATCTTTGGCGTTGTTCCCGATGAAATCAGCGCATGGAATCCGCTGATGGCGCCGCACGCGATGGTGATGAAGACGAAGGGATAAACCTTTCCCGGTACGACTGGGCCGCCGCCGGAGACGAACGGAGTCAGCGCCGGCATCTGCAAGTGTGGATGAACGATGATGACGCCGAGAATCAACACGGCTACCGTTCCGATTTTCAGATATGAAGAAAGGTAATCGCGCGGCGCGAGCAGAAGCCACACCGGCAAGACCGACGCGATGAATCCATACACGGCCATCAAGATCGTAATCTTGTGCGGCGAAAGCGTGAATGCGCTGGCCCAGGACGAATCGGCGATTCGTCCGCCGAGATAGACCGCCAGCAATAATCCGACGACGCCGATCACGGTCGCCTCCGCAATTCTGCCTTTGCGAAAGCGATACATGTAGAACCCCATGAAGAGCGCCAGCGGAATGGTGAAGCCGACTGTGAACGTTCCCCACGGCGATTCAGCCAACGCGTTGACGACCACCAGTCCCAAACCTGCCAGAGCAATCACCACAATGAAGAGAATCGCAACCCCGGCCACGAAACCCGATACGCCGCTGATTTCGGTGCGCGCGATTTCTGCGAGCGATTTGCCTTTGCGACGGATGCTGGCGACGAGAATCATGAAATCGTGTACCGCGCCGCCGAGACATACGCCGATCACCAGCCACAGCAGTCCCGGCAGAAAACCAAACTGCGCCGCGAGCACTGGGCCGATCAATGGACCAGCACCAGAGATCGCCGCGAAGTGATGGCCGAACAAGACCCACTTGTTGGTCGGATAATAGTTATGCCCATCATACATGGTCTGTGACGGCACCGGGCGCGTGCCATCGAGCGCGAGGACTTTTGCGGCGATGAACGCAGAGTAATAGCGATATGCGATCGCTAAAATGCATAGAGCGCCGACGATTATTGGCAGAGCATTCATATTCGGCCGGTGAGGCGCGCCTATCATAACTGCGCCACACGGTTTTGCGAAGGCGAATTTGCCACAGAGACACAGAGGCGCAGAGTCGAAAACCAATTCAGAAGTCACTTTGGCTGTCTTCTCTGTGTCTCTGCGCCTCTGTGGCAATTCGCTTTGACTTATCGCTTCATCCTCATTTAGAGTTTGCGCGCTCTTAGAAAACTTCAGTTGCGGAGATTCCCCTGCAATCCTTCAAGACCCGGGCAACAGTTTGCCAGCTTGATAGTCAGGTCCCGATTTCCAAGACAAACAATTGTTCGGAGGATCAATGAAAAAATTTCTGTTTCTGGTTTGCTCGCTAGCGGTGTTTGCAGGCTGCGCGCAAAAGCCGGCGAGTAATACCAACACGACATCAACCACCGGAACGCCTAAACCGGCGGCGTCCACCACAACTTCCAGTGCGGCGCCAAAGAACGAGAAGAAGGCTCCGGCGACCAATCCAGTGCCTGACGATTGGGTTCGCATGCATGACGATGCTAAGGGCTACGAATTCAGGGTGCCGCAGGGAACTAAGGACGCACAGGACACCAAAGACGGCGTCGATGTTTACATGGCGAACGTTCCTGCGCCTTATGACATCGGTGTCATGGTCGTGGCTTTCAAAGACAAGACGCTCTCGAAGGATGATTTGCTCGAGCGTGCCCAAAACGTTCTGAAGGCATTCGGTGAGAAGGACATCAAGATGGAACCGGCGAAGGAACTGAGCGACGACTACAGTCTCGTGACGTTTACTTCAACCGGAAGCGACGGCAAACCCGGCAAAGGAAAAATTTTGGTGGCCACCGACGTGACAGACAACTACATCATGTTTGTCGGCGGCGATGCAGACAAATTCGCGTCCAACGAAAAGACGATCGATGAGATCTGGGGCAGCTTCGGTATGTACAGCGGCGGCTACAGCGGCAATAGCTAAGCGATAGTCTCTGCTGATAGTGGCCCCATTTGATGTGGCACGCGCATCTTGCGCGTGAGCCACGGGCGCGGGACGCCCGTGCCACTCTCAAATTGGGCCACTACCTCTCTGCTTCGTAAAGGATTCTCGAATGACGACGATCATTACCACCCGACACATCACTCTTCTGGCAATCCTGACTGTGTGCGCAGTCCCGCTGGTTCGCGCTCAACCAAAAGCTGCAGCGCCGCAAACACCTGACGCGCTCGTGGCCGATCTTTACAAAGCGCAGAAACTGAAGCGTGGTCCGTTCTTTCAAACGCGTAGCCGTGCGCTGGTCGACAAATACTTCACCAAATCGCTCGGCGATTTGATTTGGAAAGACGCGCGCACCTCGAAAGGCGAGGTTGGTGTCATCGATGGCGATCCGCTCTATGACGCGCAGGACATGGAGATCAAGCACTTCGCGCTCGCCAAGTCGCGCAGGGAAAAAGGCCGCGCGCTCGTCGACGTTACGTTCGAAAACTTCGGCCAGAAGCACACGATAACTTACATCATCGTCAAGGAACCATCGGGTTGGAGGATTGACGACATCATTTACAGCGAAGGGCGGACACTGAAAAGCGAGTTCAAAGATAGTCGATGAGCACGTAAAAACCGGGAGCAATAGCGAGCGGATCAAAGCACCTTGAAGACGACCCGATCCGTCGCTACCGCTCCGGGTTCTGACGCTCAACCCCGGTCTTCAAATCCGCGTGCAACAGCCGGTGAAAAAGATGTTCGCCGGCTTCGCGTCTCACGGAAAGCCGACCCGCCTGGTAAGCGCGGGAATTGAGCCCGCGCTGGACTGATTCACAGATGGCCACGTCCTCATCCTGAATCCGTTCACTGAGATCGATGCTTTGGCGATTTTTTTCGCGCGCGGCCGCGGACACATCCGCAAAATAAAAATCAAAGATCACTTCCGTGCGATCGACGGTGATTGGCCGCACGAGATTCGTGTCGAATACTCCGTCGTAGTAATTCAACATGAAATTCGGATACAGCCAGTAATACAGCGCGCGCTGCCCGCCGCGAACTTCGGCAATGCTCTTGTCAACACCTGAAACCGTCGGACTCGATTGCAGGCAAAAGCGCCCACCATTTTCGATTGTGTATTCGCTGTAATCGAGCACGCTGTCGAGTGCTTTGTGCAGGTGCGGCACGTGATAGCCGCCGTCAAGATAATTGTCGACAAAAACTTTCCAGTTGCAGTTCAGCACGTAGCGGCGGCGCTCGCACCAATGCAGGTCGTGAAGATGCAAATCCGCAATCTGATTAATTAGCGCTGACTCGAAGATCGATTGACGATCGTCATCGTTTAGAGGCGAGCGTTGCCCGCCCTTGATGCTGGCGAAGATCCATTTCTCCCAGGTCGCGATTTCTATTGGCTGCAATCCATTTTCCACTCGATCGAAATCACAGACGTCGCTGAAGTCCGGCGTTCCTCTCAATTCGCCGGCTAACGAATAAGTCCAGCCGTGATAGGGACATCGCAATTGCGGAGCGTTGCCTTCAGCCTCAGTCATGACCGCCGCCGCGTGATGACTGCACACGTTGAAGAAACCACGGATTTGATTGTCAGTTCCACGAACGATGACGATGGGCTCGCCCGCAATCTCGGTAGTCACGTAGTCGCCGGCTCGGTTGAATTGATCGAGTCGCGCAGCTACTTGCCAGGAGTTCGCGAATGCAACTTGTTGTTCGAGATCGAAAATGCGCTCGTCGGTGTACCACGAAGAAGGAATGGTCGAAGCGCGATCGAGTGGCGCTTCGGGATCATAAGAGTTGATTAGGTCTCGGATCGTTTTCATTTTATAGGGGCAACGCTGGTGGTTGCCCGCGTTGGCGGGCAGGGACGAGCCCTGCTCCTACAGAACTGGCGTCGCCGTCTTATGGTTTGGATTGTAGAACGGAGTCTTCACGACGCGCGCAGAAACTCGATGACGAACAGCTTCGACCGTGATTTCGATCTCCACCTGTGAGCCGGCCCCGGCCCATTTAGCTTGCAGAGTCGCCAGCGCGATCATTTTTTTCAAAACCGGCGACCAGGTTGACGATGTTGCCTTGCCAATCTGCTTTCCCGCCTTGAAGACGGGCACGGCGACGCGCGAGGCGATCGGCGAGACCGTGGGCGGCAATCCGATCGCTTCGTAGTGCCGCTCGACTTCATTCCAATCTATTTCGAGTCCGACGATCTGTTTTAACGGGGTACGTCTGCTCTCCTTAATCAAGGCACGCTGGCCAACGAAGCTGTTCTTATCCAGGTTGACCAGTCGCCCCAGGCTCATCTCGAACGGCGAATACTCTTGATCTTTGATCACAGCTTTCTTGCTGCTGTTGAAGTCGACGTCGATCAGAAGCAACCCGGCTTCGATGCGCGCAACGTCGAGCGCCAACATGCCCGCCGGCTTGATGTCGAAAGGGCCGCCTTGATGGATGAGCGTGTCCCAAACTCTCAGAGCGTCGCCGGCGGCCACCCAGATTTCATAACCGAGGTCGCCCGTATAACCGGTGCGCGAGATATCAACGGGAATTCCGCCAATCGATCCATGCGTGACGCGAAAGTATTTCAAGTTCTCGATATCAGCATCGGCGATCGATTTCAATAAGCGTCCCGACGTCGGACCTTGCAACGCCAAAGCAGCCGTGCTCTCGGAGATGTCTTCGATCGCAACCTCGAGTCCGGCAGCGTTTTGCGTTAACCAGCGCAGACTCGGATCGGCAGCCGTCCAGCGATAGACATTCTCTTCCGGCCGCGAGACTGTACCGTCGTCGATCACCTTGCCATGCTCATCGCACCATGGCGTGTAGACCACCTGGCCTACCGAAATCTTGCGTACGTCGCGCGTGATGACGCGATCGACGAGTCGCGAAGCATCTTTTCCGGTGACGCGATACTTGAATAGCGGTGAAATATCAATCAGCGCCGCCGCGTTGCGAATTGCGTTGTACTCATGGTCGTGGTGCGTCTCATACGCGCTGACCGTGTAGTAGCCCGACCACTCGCGGTAGTTGAGACTCTCGCACAGCGCGAATGTTCGTTCATGAAATGGAGTACCGATGGGCATCTATTCTTTACCCTTCTCCCGCTGGGAGAGGGATGGGGATGAGGGACTAGCACGGTCGTCAAACTCTCACCCTAACCCTCTCCCATCGGGAGAGGGAATTACAAGTTCGGCTGACTCGTTGTCAGAGCGCGCGATTATAGTTATCCTGACAACAAGCGAGCAAGAAACAATTTGTCCCCCTGCTTTTTGATTCAGATGAAAGAGGGGTTTTATGAAGCAAGTAGTTGCAGTAAATAGGTCAACGATCTTCGCGATCGCGTTGTTGTGTGCCGTCGCCGGCATGGCGTCGGCGCAGAACGATCCGAAGCAAGCTGCTGACGCCGCGAAAGATGCGCAGAAGGCTTCGGATGCGTTTACTGAAATCATGAACGTGCCCGATCACGCGATCCCGCAGGGCCTGCTGGATAAGGCCGAAGCGATTGCAGTGTTTCCCGGCGTAGTCAAAGCCGGCTTTATCGTCGGCGGCCGTGGCGGTCACGGCGTGATCAGCCGGCGCGTCAAAGGAGGCTGGGGTCCGCCGACGTTCTTCGATCTCGGGGGCGGCAGCGTCGGCTTGCAAATCGGCGCGACCAAGACTGATTTTGTGTTGTTATTCATGAATGACGATGCGATCGCCGGTTTACTGAAAGATAAATTCGAAATCGGCGGCGAAGGCAGCGCAGTCGCCGGCCCGGTTGGCCGAACCGCCGCGGCTTCGACTGATGCGTTGTTGAAGGCCGCTATCATTTCGTATTCGCGCAGCAAGGGTTTGTTCGCCGGCCTGGAAATCAAAGGCGTAGTAATTAAACCGGACGATGACGAGAATGTTGGAGTCTTCGGCACCAAAGCCCGAGAACTTTTATTGCCGGGATCGGCAATGAGTCTGGCGAAGATGCCTGCCGGCGTAAGAATCTTTTCGCAGACGCTGGCCCGATACTCAACCAGAAAGTAGGAGCGCCCGCATCTGTGATGTGGTAGGCGGCAACTTGCGCGTATTTATGAAGGGTCATTATCTACTTGAAACGTAAGCTTGGATTAGTAGGCGAAGTCATTGGACCAGATTTCTGATTGCCCTCTCCCTTTGGGAGAGGGTTGGGTGAGGGTTTAGGCTCTGTGGTCAGTCTTAATCTCAAGTTTTGCGAGAGATGAATTCGCTTAGCGAATTCATCTCTCGCAAGTAGCCGTAAGACTTGTTCAACGCGCTAAGCCCTCATCCCCGGCCCTTCTCCCAAAGGAGAAGGGAGACCGACTAACCGTTACGGGTCAGTCGTGATTAACGCATCAAGTAGATAATCTTCTAATGAAAGACTGGAATCTTATTATGAAACGATCAAAGCTCATTACGAACACCGCGCTTGCACTTCTGTCGGTTTGCCTTTGCGCGCCGGCCGCACTCGCTCAAAACAATCGCGATCGCAACACGAAAAAATCGCGCGAAGCCGCCGATCAATCAGCCAAGGCCGCGCGCGTCTTCGAAGAGATCATGGGCACGCGGGAAAAATCGATTCCACAGGACCTCCTCGATAAGGCGGAAGCCGTCGCTGTCTTTCCCGGCGTACTCAAAGGCGGATTCATCGTCGGCGGGCGCGGCGGCAGTGGAGTCATTAGCCGTCGCGTGGGGAAGAACTGGAGCGCGCCCGCCTTTTTCGATTTGGGCGGCGGTAGTGTGGGACTACAGATCGGTGTCGCCTCGACCGATTACATTCTGCTCTTCATGAATACTCATGCCGTCGATTCATTGTTGAGCGACAAATTTGAAATTGGCGGCGAAGGCAGCGCCGCCGCGGGTCCGGTAGGAAGATCCGCCAGCGCTTCGACCGACTTGAAACTTAATGCGCAGATTCTTTCTTATTCAAGAAGCCGAGGCGCCTTTGCCGGCTTGGAATTGAAAGGTGTCGTTATCAAACCCGACAATGATGACAACCAAGGCGTTTACGGTATGACGGCGCGAGACATCCTGACCGGCGCGAACAAAATTACGATGGAACAAATGCCCGAAGGGGTGAAGATTTTTCCGCGGACGCTGGCGCGATACTCGACGCGGAGGTAAGCGAAAACTGATTGCCTTTGCGCGTTGTCCTGTTCGGCAAGTTCGCGCCGCGGGAATGTCGCCTTTTTCGCCGGATCCGATTCAGCTCAGCGCTTGATTGAACTTTTTGAAGTACTGAATTCTTTCCGACAAGCCGTGGGTGCCACCGTTGACTCGCTTTGTTACGTTGGTGACTACGGCGTCGCTCGCGCCCTGATCGCAGATTGCCCAGATGTTGTTTGAGTTGAAGAAGAATCCTGCCGAGGCGAGCGGATACTTAGTCGCAACCAGATCGGGATTGGCCACGCAATCTTCGCCGATATGGTTGGTGAAGGCCTGGTAGTTATTCTTCCCGGTCAACTGAATATAACCGCGGCCGCGATATTTAAAACCGTCGCCCGACGCTTCGTCGCCGTTGCCCATGCGGTTCGCGTAGACGCGGCTGCCGATCTTCTGGGGATTGCGCGCATAGGCGTTGACGTCGACGTTCTTAAAGTACTTCGGGAATACTTGCAGCAGGCGTTGAGCGCTGTAATTCAAATTCTCGACAGTGACGGTGAAGTTCATTGACTCTACCGCACATTGCGCCAGGAAGTGGGCCAGCCTTAGGTTCGTGGTGATGCCGAACTTGGCGGCCGCCTTGGGAATCTGATCGATTACGCCTTGCGTAACTTTGCCGACGAGGCCCGAGAGATTCAAAGCCGGCGCCGTGGTTCTCGCTCTGCTTGAGATCGAGCCACCGCCGGTTGCGGTTTCCATGCCAGTTGCGTGTAAGGCGGCCATAGTCGCAGGGCCAACAATGCCATCGACTTGCAGCAACTTAGTTTGCTGAAAAGCCACGACGGCTGCTTTCGTGCCAGGACCGAATTGGCCATCGATTCCTTTCGGATCGAATCCGAGATCTTTCAGTCTTTGTTGCAGGTCCTTAACGCCCGGACCCGTTGAACCTTGTTTGAGTATCGACATAAGAGGCTCAGTTCGCTGTAAACTTGCTTGTTGTTCTCTAAGACATCTTCACAATGCTCGTTCTTGACATTTCATGGATCACGCATTTAAGACATTCAGACCAAGTCTTTCGTCATCTCGTGATCGCGATTTTCTTCAACTGGCCGGAGACCCAAACGTCATGACCAGCAGCGGATTCTACCAGCTTGAGTGGCGGCAGCGGTTTAGTAATATCGCGGTCGTCGAATGATCCGGTGTTGGTATGAGTGGCATCGCCGGCATCGCCGGAGTATGACTTCAACTCGAGCGCGCCCTGCGATTCGGCTTGGTTGAGGGTAATTACCTGATCCTGCAAACTTGAATTGCCATCTACGGTCAAATCCATAACTCCTCCTATGATCCTATCGCAATGCGTCACAAAGTTTCTGAATGTTTTGGGGATCGTTCAAGAAGCGTCGGCCGATTTCCTTGTACAGCTTCTCCAGCCCGGTGACATCGAGCGCATTGATGTCGGCTGCGGTCTTGTCCGGGATTAAATCAAGGTTGTCCCTGAGGGCCTTCCTTAGCTTCTCAAGGGCAGGCGCAGCCTTGGTGGCATCCTGGTTTCTAGCTTGCAGAAAAACTGCGGCGCGGTTTTGATCGCAGGTTTGGGCTTGCTTAAGTTCCTCCGGTGTTTTGATCCTGAGCTTGGTAGCCGCGTCGTCTTTGTCTTTAACGGCTTCTTTCGCTTCAGATCCGGTGTCGACGTTTAGACTGCTCAACGCATCATCCATCGTTCCCGCGAAGAAGTAATCCCGCAAATCGGTTCTGGCTTTTTCCCAAGGGTAGGAACGCACGTCATCATTTAATTTCTCGTAGATTGCCGTAAGCACTTTGGCCCGGTTGGCCACCATCTTATTAAAAACGATTTGAGCCTCCAGTAAACGAAAGTCTTTGTTCGCGGCGGTATGAACTCCCTTAAAGCCGGTCAGCACTTCGTTCAGTACAGACTTGGCCCGCTCACCATTGATGACGGCAGCCGTACTGGACATGGCAATCTCGAGAAAATCAAAAAGAAACTGCAGGAGGTCGTTTCTCTTTCTGGAATTCTTTCGATACTGATTAAAGACAATATCAATCTGTTCGACGCCGGTGTAGATCAGCTTGTTGCGAATTAGCAACGCTTGATCGGGGTTGGTAGTCTCAGCAGCCGCGTAGGCGTTGATTAGCTGATTCACATAGCCCTTTTCGGCGTCAGTTTCACTCTTAAGCAGCGGCGGTTGTTTTTGTGCTTGCGCGACGGTACTGGTAAGCAGCATCGTAAACAGAGTGATGACGACAACGGCTGGGTGGCACGGAACATTTCGCGTAGCCATATTCATAATCCTCGTTTGGTTTCATTAACCTCAAGGCTCCACCGACTTCTCAGCGGATTAATACTTCGACGCCTCGTTCCGGTTCGGTCGCGCACCCGGCATTTTTGCCCGCCTCACCACCTTCGAAAGGCGGATTCTCAGCGCTGTTCATTTGGCGTTGCTGGCCACCGCCACTCCACTCAGAAACCGTGTTCGGACAATGTTCACGGTGGAGGCCGGGTGGGTTTTCAATTCAGAACTCTAGCCAGGAGCGAATAAGTGCTTTTGGGACACGCGGCTTATACTCTGGCAAGCACACGGTGTCAATAATTATTTTCGGGGAAGCCCTTTTGTTAATTCGAGAAATATCAGTTTGCACGCTGCTTGCTAACGGGTTAACGAACTGAAATGACTGATCAGCTATCAATCTGGACCGTCGGCCACTCAACTCTATCGATCGAGGATTTCATTGCCAGAGTGAAGTCCTTCGAAATCGAAGTATTGGCTGACGTGCGCAGCTTTCCGGGTTCGCGCCGCTATCCCCAGTTCAACCAGAAGACCTTGTCGTCATCGCTCGCGGACGCGGGAATTCGCTATGAGCATCTGCGCGAACTTGGCGGCCGGCGCCGCCCGCTACCCGATTCAATTAATGTGGCGTGGCGCAACGAATCGTTTCGCGGCTATGCGGATTACATGGAAACTACGGAGTTTCGCGAAGGGATCGATCGACTATTGGCCCTCGCTCGAAAAGAACGTGTAGCGATCATGTGTTCCGAAGCGGTTGGTGGCGTTGTCACCGCAGCATGATCTCCGACTACTTGAAAGTGAAGGGAATCAACGTGGTTCACATCATGGGCGAAGATAAATCAGAGCCGCATCCATTTACTTCTGCGGCGCGAGTTGTTAACGGCGAGTTGTCTTACCGTGGAGTTTTGAATGGATGAGACAGCGCTCCGGTCTGGCAATCAACGCATGTTAATATTGGCGCACCATGATTCCTGGAGAGCATGACGGCATTCATCGCTGCGAACGTTGCGATCGCGAGACGCCACACGTAGTCGAATCGATCGGAGACGATGATCGATTGCATTATGTTTGTTGGGATTGTGTCGCGCGGCAGGAAAAGCGGTTCAATCAAAAACCAGGTTGGCGTCGTCATCACCGTACGCGTCGCTATGAACCCGTGGCACCGCCGCCAGCGCCGCAAGGCTTGCCCGAGCCGCCGAAGGTCTCCTAACTGTTTTTCTGAGGAGACTGTGAGCGT
>DASQYL010000499.1:0-10204 GCA_035639235.1 Pyrinomonadaceae bacterium
CCGCAATCGCCCGAAGTTATCTCAGACTTCGCCCCGAGCAGGCGCACGCGCGCAAGCACTTCGGCAGCGCCAATATGCACGCGTACGCGTTGACGCGAACGCAGTCCGCGCGGCGCGCTTGCCAGCAACTGCACCGACGCATCGATGACTTGCGTCGGACGCAAACGGCCGGGCGAGGCCAGCACCATCCCGCGCTCGATGGCCGATGCTTCGACACCACCGAGATTGATTGCGGTTCGCTGTCCTGCCAGCGCCTGCTTCACCTGGGACCCGTGAACCTGCACGCCGCGCACGCGCACACGCATGGCGGCCGGCAATAAATCGAGTTCATCGCCCTCGCTTATCTTGCCTGCGATCAGAGTTCCCGTGACGACTGCGCCGAATCCCTTCATCGTGAATGCTCGATCGATCGGTAAACGCGCGACGAAATCCTCCGATCGCGCATTGACGTGCAAGGCCGAATCGCGCAGCGCATTCTTCAGCTCGTCGATGCCATCGCCTGTGCGCGAGCTCACGGCAATGACCGGCGCCCCTTCGAGAAACGATCCTTTAACCAACTCTTCGGCTTCGGCGCGCGCGAGTTCCAGCAGCTCGTCGTCGACCAAATCTTTTTTCGTCAATACGACGATGCCTTTGCTCACGCCGAGCAGCCGGCAGATGTCGAAGTGTTCGCGCGTCTGCGGCATGACGCTCTCGTCGGCAGCGATAACCAGCGCCACGAGATCGATACCGTGCGCCCCCGCAAGCATGTTCTTCACGAATCGCTCGTGGCCCGGGACATCGACAAAACCAATGCGCACCTCGCCGAGATCGAGATCGGCAAAACCAATATCAATCGTGATCCCCCGCCGCTTCTCTTCCGGCAAACGGTCGGCATCGATGCCCGTCAACGCGCGCACCAGCGCCGTCTTACCGTGATCGATGTGCCCAGCGGTGCCGACAATGATCGATTTCATCGTGAAGTAAGTGGAATTCAGCGTTCTCTCACCTATTGAGTTTCGGATTATAAGCAGCGGACCAGACATACGTGCCATCAAGCACGCACTGATCAGGGGCCGTGCCAACTTGATAAGGACCCGTGTAGACCGGACATCCGCATTGCACCAGCGGCAGGTGCGTTTTCGGATCTATCTTGCCCGTCCGTTTGCACGGTGCTGTCATACATCCGGCATACGCCGAAGGATTCGGACAGTTTGTCTCGTGGATCGGCATCTGTTTTTCGAGTGCGAGACTGAAAGTCGAGATCAAATCTGCACCCGGAATCAGCGCATTATTGTTGATGGCGTCACAGACAGGAATGTCGGTCGTACCAGGACCGCATTTATCGCCTTTCTGCCCGCACTTCGCCACCGTCTTGAGATAGACGTCCTGGTTCAGGATGCCGTTGATGTCAACCATGTAAGGCAGCTTGCCCGGAGGAATTTCATAACACGTGCAATTCGCGATGCCGAGCCCGTCCTGATTGCACGGCACCGTGCCCTGCGGTCCTGAGTAATAACAGAGCGCGATCGGAACTTCGCTTTTGCAGGTCAGCATGTTCGACGGCTGCACTACGACGTCGGCCCACGCTGGGCCATACATTGTCGTCGGCAGCGTGTTGAGTTTGAATGGCTTGACGCCGGTGTAACGCACAAAGCTGAAGCTCGCGCTGCCCGGCTGTGCGTTGACGGGCACGCGTCCCATTAGGTAAGCGATGACTCCCAGCGCCAGCAGAAAAAACAAACCAAGAATCGTGATCGTTAGATAACGGCTATTGATTTTCTTTCGCATGTTAGTGGCCCTTTCTTGCGAGGTGAGTTGGATCCTGATGATTTCATCTTGAATTCGCGAAAAGCGAAATATAGTATGCCGCAACCTCCCGTTTAAGCGATATGCGCCGCGATAGCGGATAATGATTAACAGCGAGGCACAGCCATGGCGACGATCGATCACATTATTCTGAACGTTAACGACATCGCCGCGAGCATTGACTTCTATGTGAATGTCCTCGGCTTTACGCTGGACGGCGAAGATGGTCCATTCACCGTCATTCGAGTAAGCGACGATTTCACTTTGCAAGTCGCGCCGTGGGGAACCAAGGGCAACGAGCATTATGCGTTTGCGATGTCGCGGCCCGATTTCGAAACGACATTCGCACGCATCAAAGAAAAAGGGATCGCGTACGGTGATTCGTTTCATAATGTGGGTGCCAACGCGGGCGCCGGCAATGAGTTGGGCGCGCGCGGTCCAGGACCCACCGTCTACCTGAACGATCCGAGCAATCATCTGATCGAGATTCGCACCTACGAGTAGTGCCCGATTTGATGTGGCACGCGCATCTTGCGCGTGGGCCCCCGGGCGCGGGACGCCCGTGCCACTGTTACGAGGCGAGGTTCGCAGTTCTTAGGATCGAGTTCGGTATCTCGAATGAAATTTGGTTCGCGTTTCGTTTTATTGCTGCTTGGCTTGATGCTGTGCTCTGTTTCTGTGGCGCAGCCGAAGTCAGATGCGCAGTTGTTCGCCGTTGCAAAGGACGGCCAATACGGATTCATCGATCGCACCGGCAAGATCGTTATTCCGCTCCAATTTGACAGCGCCTCTCCGTTCAGCGAAGGCCTGGCGCTGGTCACGCTCAAAGACAAAAAGTTCTTCATCGATACGACTGGCGTTATGTTCGAGGCGAAGTTCGACATCATCAAGGAATTTTCCGAGGGCCTCGCGGCGGTCAATATTGGCGAGAAGAGAATTCCGAACATCGGATTGATTTCCGATCCCGGCAAATGGGGTTACATCGACAAGACAGGCAAGCTCGTCATCCCGATGAAGTTCACGCACGCGGAAAGCTTTAGCGAAGGTTTGGCAGCAATTAGCGAAGGGGACAGAGGCGCTTTCATCGATCACGAGGCAAAAACTGTGTTCGAAGTGCCGCTTGATGTAACGCTCGGTTTTCGCGAAGGCATTGCCGGCGTTTTGTACAAAGGCACGCTGGCATATTTCGATCGGACCGGCAAACAAATTTCACCGCCGCTCGACTACGGACCGAGTAGCCATTCATTTTCGGAAGGACTTGTGCCGGTCGGGATCAAGGGAAAGACCGGATTCATGGATCGCACCGGGAAGATCGTCATCGCCGCGCAATTCGAAGACGCCGAAGATTTCCGCGAAGGCCTCGCGCCGGTCAAGGTGCGCAGCGATGAAACTACCTGGTGCCCGCGCGAAGCTTCCGGCTCGCGCAAAGGCTTTACGATGAAGTGGGGCTACATCGATAAGACGGGCAAGGTTGTCATTCCGCCGCAATTCGAATCTGCCGCACCATTCTCTGAAGGGTTGGCTGCGATCAACCAATGCGACGAGGGTTTCTTCATCGATAAGAGCGGCAAGAAGATCATGCTTGGCGACTTTCGTTATGTCTCGCCGTTTGCGGCCGGATTGTCTCGGGTTGACGTCATGACCAAGGATGGTCTGCGCTGGGGATTAATCGATAAGACCGGTAAAGTGATTTGGGGCCCGTCGAAAGAACGCTGAACTCGGACAGCGAATTATTGATCCAACACCTCACGCACTTTTGCGGCGAGGCTTTCGGTAGTAAATGGTTTTTGCAGGAAGAACACGCCGTCATCCAAAACGCCGTGATGGATGATTGCATCGTCGGTGAAACCTGACATATAGAGGACTTTGCTTTCCGGACGTAGAACTTTCCATTTCTCGATAAGTTCCTTACCGCTCATCTGCGGCATGATCACGTCGGTCAACACCAGATCGATGCGTCCACCAAATTCTTCGCCCGTGCGCAAACCGGCCAAGCCGTTCACAGCGGTCAAGACGGAATATCCATAAGACTCGAGAACCTCTTTAGACAGATTGCGCACTTGTTCCTCGTCTTCGACTAGCAGGATCGTCTCTTTGCCACGCGCCACCGACGCAGTTTCCGTTTCATGCACAATGGCGTCAACCTCGTCTACGCGCGGCAGAAAAATTTTGAAAGTCGTCCCCGCTGCAGGCTCGCTGTAGACCCAGACATGGCCGTCGCTTTGTTTCACGATGCCGTAAACAGTCGATAATCCAAGCCCGGTGCCTTTGCCTACACCTTTCGTGGTAAAGAATGGTTCAAAGATATGCGTTTGCGTTTCCTGGTCCATGCCGCAACCATCGTCTGAAACAGCCAACATCGCATAACGACCGGGTTCGATGATCGAACCCGCTTTCTGCACACGCTCGGCTAAGCGCACATCGCAGGTTTCGATCGTCAAGTGACCACCATCAGGCATCGCATCGCGCGCATTTACTGCCAGATTCAGGATCACTTGCTCGATTTGTCCCGGGTCGGCTTTGATTCGTCCCACTGCGCCGTCAAGTTTCAGGCTGATCGAAATGTGCTCGCCGATCAAGCGTGGTAACATTTTGATCATCCCGTTTACGACTTCGTTGAGATCGAGCACCTTTGGCTGCAACATTTGCCGGCGGCTAAATGCCAACAACTGTCGAGTCAACGAGGCCGCGCGGTCGCCGGCTTTCTTAATCTCTTCGATTTTCGTGCGCAATGAGTCTTCCAGCTGGCTTCTCAAAATCAATTCGCTGTAGCCGGTGACGGCGGTCATCAGATTATTAAAATCATGCGCGATGCCGCCCGCAAGAGTGCCGATGCTTTCCATCTTTTGCGCCTGTCGCAGTTGTTCTTCCGTCTCCTGCTCGCGCTCGAGCAACATCACATTCTCGATCGCGTTGGCTGCCAAATTCGCTGCCATGCGCATCGCCGTTGCATGTCCATTTTCAAACGCGTTCGAGTGATGGCATTGAACTTCGACACAGCCGACGGTTCTTCCCATCACGGTCATCGGCGCCGCCAGCGCGGATCGCTCAATTGTTGGATCTACCCTGGCCCCGATGGCAATCATGCTCGGATTCTCCGCAACGGCCGCGGCGAAATCATTATCGATTACGACCGCCCCCGTTTTGATCGCCCGGCCAACCATGCCTTCTCGCACCGGAACTTCAACCCCATTTGAATAATCACACTCCTCGCCGTCAGTCCAGCAATAAGCGATTCGGCGCGACTCCTTCTGTCGTCCGTAAAGCGAGATCACCAAGCCGTCGCAAGGAACCGAGGCCGACGCAAAGTCGCGCAAGGCACGATAGATTGTCTTCAATTCACGAGCCGTCCCCAAAGTCTGTCCCAATGAAGCAATTCTCTCAACGAGATGTTCATAATCTCGCAGCGCTCGCTCGTTCGCCTCGAACAAAGCTTGTTCGCTCTGTTTTCGCTCGATGACCATCGCGATCTGGCTGCCCACAGACTCGAGGTAATGCAGGTCGTCTTCACTGTAGACGTTTTGCATCTCGTAATGCTGGACCGCCAGCACGCCGATGATGCGCGAGTCGATCCGCAAAGGAACGCCCAACCATGATCCCGAGGCTGTGCCCCATCGTTTCACGATGCCCTTTGCATAATATTCATCCCTCATCTCTTCGGTCAGCAACACCGACTTCCCGGTTTGCAGGATATAACCGCTAAAACCCACAGCGACGGGTCGCGGCGACGGGGCGGGATCGTGCTTGTCGATCCAAAAATCGTAGTGCATCAGATCGGTAGCCGGATCGTGAAGCCCCACGAAACAATTTTCTGCGTAAAGCACTTTACTGATCGATGCATGGATCAGCTTGAACAGGTCTTCGAGAGCCATCGGCGAGATAGCCCCGTGAATGATGTCCGCAACTGTTTCGCGTTCGAGTTCCAGCCGCTTTTGAGCGGAGAGGTCGATGTAGATCGCAAAGACACCGACGAGCACGTCGTCAGCGATAATCGGTACACCGTAAATCTCCACCGGCATCAAGACACCGTCGCGGCGGCAACGAATCGCTTCGCGTTTGACTATTTCACGATTGAAAGTGCGGCTGGAAAGATCGGTAGCTTCAGCAGTCATACCCGACGGGATGATCAACTCATTCAGCGGACGGTCCATCAGTTCGTTTGGTGAGAACTGAAACATCCGTTGGAACTCGGGATTCGCGTGAACGACCCTGTCATTTGGATCGACCATGACAATTCCCATCGGTGTATTTTCGAATAACTGATGAAAGCGCGCGGTTTGCAACAGAGTCTCCGTATGGAGTTTCTCTTTCTCGCTCTCTGCTCGGCGCCGCTCAGTAACATCCTGAACCAATACCAGCTTCGCCGGCCTGCCCGCAAAATTGAGCGTATGCCAACTGATTTCGACGTCGATAATGCTTCCGTCCTTCTTGCGATGATGCCAGGTGTGAGAGTTGTAGCTTCCAAAGCCGTCGATTACCTCCGCGCTGAGATTGAACAAACTCGCGACTTCTTCTCTGGGTCGAATGTCTTTAATCGTCATCCCCAGAAACTCTGCGCGCGAGTAGCCGTAGCAGCGAACGGCCGCATCATTGACGGCGAGAAATGCCAAGGTGTCGCTGTCGAATACCCACATTGGGTGCGGATTGGCATCGAACAACATCCGGTAGCGTTGTTCAGAATCGAGCAGCTCCTGATTCGCCTCGCTAAGCGCTTGCGTTCGGCGGATGACTTTGGCTTCGAGTTGCTGGTGTGCTTCGCGCAGTTTGCCTTCCGCATGTGATAGTCGCGTTAATTGCCGCGCCATGTACACTGTGACGAAAATCGCGATGACCACAGCGAATGCCGTCGCCAGCGAAATTAAAATTCCTGCCTGCCGGCGCGCGGCCATATTTGCGCGCAGGTTGAGTTCCTGCGCGTCGTCGACCTGTTGGCCCTGGTAGGCCACATATTCGTCCAATGCCTGACGATATGATGTGAGTAGTGGGGAGACCTCGCGGGTCAGCAACGTTTGACCATCGGCTGGACTGCCTCCTTTGACAATCGAATCAAGCGCATCACGATAACTGGAGATGTATGCCTGTCGCCTCGCGTCGATCAGATCCAGCAGCTCGCACTCGCGCGGTCCGCTGCCGTTGCTGCGGAGCGTCGCGAACAACTCCGAAATGCGGTTTGAATTGATCGCTATCTGCGCATTCAAATCCTGCAGCTCGGCCGGAGTGTTCGTGATGAAGGCTTGCCATACGAGACGAGCATTGAGACTGGAAAGAGATTCGGCGTCACGGGTTAATTGCACACGCTCCCAACGCTCATCGACGACTGCGTCCAGGGCGCGATCGGCGCGGCTCATCTGGCGTAGCGCGAACCAATCGACCACGGTCACGGCCGCTATCAACACAGCGAATGAAAAAGCAAGCCTGGCCGCCATGGCCCACGGTTTCTTTGCTTGTAACGCTGCTCTGCGCATAAGCATGGTTGAGTCAGATGTCCACGTCCCGTTGCAATCAGCCGGGGCGTTTTTCCCAACCTACCGCATGAGGAATAGCGGGTTTTGCAAAGGACTGAGATTGCGCTATTGAAAACTGGCTATGGGCTGCTAAGCGGCGTACAACCCGGCACTGTCTCTGCAAGAGAGATGCCGAGTGCGCGCCGTCCGATCAGTGAAAAAAGATCGGGCCTGCAACTCGAAGGTCGCAGGCCCTGTAAATCGATGAACCGAGACTTGTTTCTGTTTAGTCTATGGACGTAACAAATTCAGGGCTCATCATGATGAACGAGCACTGTCCGTTCCCGCCACATGAAAGCGTGCCGCGACGAATCACTTTTGTCGCGTTTTCTCCTGGAAACGCAAAGCCAAAATTCTTGGTCTTCAAGAAATCGCCTACCGGCTTAAGTTTTTCGTCACCAGTGACGAACTTGACGCCGGTAACCTGCGCAACACCGCCGGCGCCGGGAGTCAACGACACATAGAATCGTGCTTGCGTCGCAGCTTTCACGGTTGGCGCACTGAGAAAGATCGTTCGCGAGTTGCGCGTCTCTTCGTCGCCCTGCTTGAGGAAGCTCGCAGCTTTAGCTTTGCCAACCAGTCGCTCCAAACTTTCGGCCGCTTCCGGCACCGTGCGCATAGACCCGGCCGCTATTGCATACAGATGAATCGCATCGTCGGTCTTGCCATTCTTCTCATATATTTGACCGAGGTGATATCCAACTTCACCATGTTGCTCCAATATCCATGCGGCGGCGATATATTTCTGAGCGCGATTAAGATCGCCCTTCTTAAAATAGACCCAACCGAGTGTGTCCCAATTGGCAGCCAATGCGGCGACATTTTGCAGATCTTCCGGCGTTAATCGATCGAGATCCGTATTGCGCAATTCAGTTTCCACCGCAGTGACCGCCGATTCGGCATATTGCTGCGCCTTGTCGAGTTCGACATTCGCTTCCGCGAGAAAGTACGCCACATCGTTCCAGGTGCGCTGTCCGGGCTGTAATTTCATCGCGCGGTCAAAGGCCGTCATCGTTTTATCGTTGGTCTTCAGGTTCAGGTAAGCACGCCCCAGCGCCAATTGATATTCGAATTCGTTTTCCGGATTCAACGAGATGCCCTGTTCGAGCTCGGGAATGGCGTCTTTGTATTTTCGCCAGTCGACCAACATCAAACCGAGATTGCCGTGCGCCCATTTATCCAACGGGGTGACCTCGATTTGTTTTCGAAATGCGCTTTCGGCGTCGGCATACTTCTGTTGCAGCCAAAACACGCGACCCAGTTGGTTGTAAGCACTATCGTCGAATGGATTCAGCTTAGTCTGCTCTCGCAAGACGCTAATCGCCTCGTCCATCTTCTCTTGTTCGAGCAGTGCATAACCCAACTGATCGCGAATCGAAATGTTTTTCGGATCGCGCTCCAAAACCTTCTTGTACAACGATTCGGCGAGCGGATAGTTACGGTTCTTGTAAGCAGCATTCGCCGCTTGAATCAGATCGTCAGTCTTGACGCTGTCGGGAATTGCCGCCGAATCGGTAACGGCATTTGTTTCGATGGCGACCGTTTGCGCTTCGTCGGCGCGCGCGGCATTGGCAAAAGCGATGTAATCCTGTGCCCGCGTCGAAGGTATTTCATGTTGACGCAGATGATAAGTTCGCTCCGCCGATAGCGTATTTTGGTCCAGCTTATAGCTGGAACTATATGCTGCGTAATCGCGACTGACCGTCACCGACACCGGCGCGCGCGTCTGATACTTCGCCGGCAGCGAAAGCCTTAAGCGATAAACAATATCGACCGGCGCTCCCAGTTGAATCGGCTTTGAACTGTTTTGTTTGTCGGGGTCCACGTACTGCAGTTCCATCGTCGGCAGCGGCAGCGCCAGCTTCGCCTTCTTACTGGACCAATCCAGAAACTCGTTCGCTTTGCAATTGAAATCGACTTCGAGCGGCTTGTGCAACGACTCGATCTCGGAAGTCTTTATCTCAGTGCCCTCGGCCCCGCGCAGCCCAACCGCGGCACAGAGGACGCTGCCGAGCTGTTTCCATTCGCTTTGGGCCGTGCGCCTGAATAACAGTCGATACTCCATTTCCGAATCGCCATGCAACGCCAGATGAACGTGGCCGGTTAGTTGTCCCAGGTCGTTGACGGAGGCCGTGAAATCGATCAGCTCGTTGGAAACAAACGGCGGCTCGGCCGGCGTGGTCAATAGGCGAGCGGGCCCGGTAGCTGGAATTACCAAAGCCTGCTTGTCGCGCAACTGCGGCATCAGCAGCCGAAAGGGTGCGATTTCAGCCGTGGTATCGGCCCACAGCGTTTCGCTGCCGAGCGGAATCGCCGTGATCACATGATCGAACTGCCCGGGTGAAGGCACATCGGGATCGATCTTGCGCTCCGAATTCATCAGGGCAGCGTTGCCGCGCAAGCCTGCCGCGATCAGCATCGAACTCAAAAGCGTGTGTTTATCTTTGCAATCCCCATACTGATTCGACAATACGTCTGCCGCCGAGTGCGGCTGATATCGTCCCTGGCCCAGTGACAGACTGACATAGCGAAAGTTCTTCGCGACAAATTCATAAAGCGTTTCAATCTTCTCGCGCTCCGTCATTTCGTCTTTAGTCAGTTCCTGGACCTTGGCTTTTATCTTATCGTCGGGAACAATCCGATCGCGTTCGAGCGCGGCGTACCATTGGCCCACGTCGTCCCAACTCTTAAAGGTGGTCAACTGTATCGTCGGCGGATCGGGATCTTCCATCTCTTCGCGTCGTTTACGCAAAGCTTCCTTGTCATCCTTCTCCTCCTCGCGTTTCAAGATGGAATGCTTCCACAAATAGACACGACGGCCGGCGTCTTCATTTATCGAGGCATCGAAACCCTTTGCCGTCTTGAGCTTTACGACGCTGTCCCTGGGTATATTCACCTCGAGTTGTTCGTCG
>DASQYL010000500.1:0-3325 GCA_035639235.1 Pyrinomonadaceae bacterium
GCCTTGCTGTTGAAGCTGTTTGTGGATGAGTGAATTGATTTGGACTCGTTCTCGATTGCGTGGCGAAACGACTAAAGTGTTTTCGGGATTCTGACAATAAGCCCTCGCGATTAGTTTCACTCGCTTCTTGTCGTCGGTGACTTCTCTGATCCGGCCTCTCTCCTGCAAGTTGTCGAGCGCTTCTCGAATTTCCCTGGCTGAGAGTCTTTCGACGGTGCGCTTCAATTCAGCGTCCCGCTGTCTGACAATCTCACTGAGCTTCACGGTAGTCATACCGTGCTTTTGAAACTGCTCGAAGGGTGTCCCTGCTTCAACGGCCTGATGCTGCCGACTATCGCCAACCAATAGAACTTTGTCAGTCGCTTCAAGCTTGGCGAAAAACCTGTGCAGCTGCTTGGTGCTGGCCAGCGAGCTTTCGTCCAGGACGAATAGTCGATTGCGGTTTTCCGGCTTCTCCTCTCGCCGGCAGATGAACTTCTGTAGTGTTTCAGTCTGAATGCCACTTTCGGCAAGTTGTTGCGCTGCTCTTGTGGTCGGTGCAAAGCCACGCACTTCGTAACCTTCCTTCTGTGCTACTTCTCTGAGCACTGAAAGCGCAGTGGTTTTGCCGGTGCCTGCGCCGCCTTGCAAACCAATAATCTGATCTCGATTTGTGAGGATCTGTTCGACTGCCGCGCGTTGGTTTCCATTCAGTTTGAGTTGTTGGCTTTCGGCAATTGCACTGACTATCGGCCTTACACGCTCAAATCCAACCATCGTGCGAAGCGTGTCTTTTCCTTCGATCATTTTTCCCAGATTGGAGTTTTCCATTTTCAACATGCGCTGCGTGGTTGCTTCACGTGGTTTTCGTTCGCGAATGATCTCAACGAACTCACCGCGATCGACGCGGGCATTAAGCTCCGTCATTACCGCTTCATAAGTTGTCAGTCCCAGATTGCGACGTAAGGCGTCGGCAGTGATCTTCCGCATATCCGCTACTGCTTCTCGTTCTGTGGCGTTGTCACGAGCGAAGGTCACAGCTTCCTGCGCCCGTTTTGTGATCTCGTCCTGAGAAGCGTTTGGAGTGAACGCGAAAGTATTGAGAGTGCGCTCACGTGCCTGTTCGACTGCTCGTCTGGCTTGATTGCCGTGTCGAGCATCCATCTCAAGAGCTCGTTCTCTCATCTCTGAGTGGTCGTATCGTTTACTCTTGCGATTGTTTCGCGCGGCGGCTTGGTTCAAGCCTGCGCCTTCTTTGACGGTGGCGCCCTCACGTTGAAGGCGCTCTTTCATCTCCTGAGCCTCCTTCTTGACCTCTTGGCTGCGTGGACTCGCTTCTTGGAGATATTCCTTACTGAAGCCTTTGATCTCTGGCGCTCCGGTGCGATTGTTAACTTCGATTTGATAACCAAGTGTTTGTAGCTTCTCTGCTAGATGAGTCCGGTAAATGGCGGTAGCGATTTGCTGGCTACGATAAAGCTCAAGCGGTTGGACTGATCTAATCTTTCCTTCCTCAGTCTTAGTCATATTCATGATGACGACGTGGGTGTGAAGCTGTGGCGCGGCATAACCCGTTTCATGGTCTGGCCGCGCCGCCGTGTGCTCGAACTGAGCGGCAATCATTTTGCCTGTCGTGATTGAAGGCTTGTTGCCGCCGCCACGTGCCTGAATGTATTGCTCGAACACTTCAAGAGCTTTTTCGACGCTCTCACGATGCGCGACTCTCACTCTTTCGTCGTCGCCAACAAGCGCCGCTAATGAAATCGATTTGGGCGCACTGAGTGTCGCGTCCCAACCCGCGCGATGTTCGCTGGTGGTGATCTCCTCGCCATAGTTGTTTACCGCCTCCCTTGAAGGCACAGAGCGAATCAGTTGCTCGCCGGTGTCCGGGTCCTGACCGGCTACCAGCCGCTCATACTGTTCGCCAGTTACTTCGCCGGTCAGTCCCCACTCCTCGGCTAGACTTCCGATCCACGTACCATTTACTTCGCCACGTTCGGTGTAGTAGTTCTCCTTCTTGTTGGCGTAGTCCTGCTGGTAATAAGTATTCGCCTGGCCCGCAGAGAGTGCATTGCTCATCGTCATCATGGCCCTTGCCCCTCCCCTCCCTCAGAAACCGACATCAAGGTCATCAATAATTTCGGAAGTGATGTCGGCAGAGTGAGAACCATTTCCGTTTCCATTTCCGTTTGCCTCCGCGCTGTCTGTACTCGCGACCAGCGTAAGCTGCTGAGGCTTGAGTTGTTTCTGAATCACAGGTCTTGGTTGGCGCGGAATGAATGACGGCGCAACCTGAGGTCGATCAATTGGCTCGATGCGGAAGGGAACTACGGCATCTGCATATTTCCAATAGCCGTGCAGATTCGGCAGTCCCATGATCTGTTCTTTGCTGACAACCAATCTTCGCTCTGTAAGCGTCGAGTAGTTGATCGAGTCTCGGCCATTTGCCTGCACGGTTGCCGAGGTGCTGATTCTTGGCCGCTCTTTCTCTTCTTCGCCGATTATGTCGGCGATCCAACGCGCCGACTCCGGCTCATTGCACCGGTAAAGCATCTTGGTATGCGAGGATGCCAGCATCGTGGCTGCACCGCGTCCGTAGTGCTCCTCGAACTGTGTTTTGTTCTGCGTTCCGAGAACAAACTTGACGCCGTACTTGCGACCTTCGACTAAAGCTGATTTGAGAATGGGCAAGTGCTTGAGCGCGTGAACTTCATCGATGATTACCCAACAAGAGCGTTCGCCTGATAAGTCATAGCTCTCGCCTAATAGGTAACCAATGAGCATGTTGAATAACGCGGCATCAAGCCGTCTCAATGGTTCTCTAGTCGTATGGCTTGACGTAATGAAGAGTTTGCCTCTGCGCCGTTTGGCCCAGTTCCGCAAGAAGAGGCCTCGCTTCTTACATTCCTCGGCGGACGGCAGTAGTTTGAAGGTCTCGCCGACTTCCGAAAGCGTAGCGAGTACTCCGCCTCGCTGACCTTTCGCGCCTCGACCTATCAAATGGGCATGCTCGGTTCCGGCGACACACTGATCAATCATCTCCTCATCGCAAAGCATCTCGACGATCTGCTCTGGCGTTGGATTGGAAAGCAGGATCAACGCGAAGATCGCCCGCGCTGACATGATGAAGAATCGAGCAGTCGGCGAAGCATCGTCAGGGCATGGAAAGAAACTCTCAGCTATAAATTGCCGTTCGGTAGAGCTGAGTTGCTCAGCGCCCTCAGTAATTTCGAGATGCGGAGCCCAGTAGACGCACCTTGCATCAAGAGGATTGACAACGATGTCGGTAGCGGGATTGAAATGACTCTCAATGAACTCACCGGCAGGATCATAAATAATGATTGCT
>DASQYL010000501.1:0-9518 GCA_035639235.1 Pyrinomonadaceae bacterium
AGCGCTCGGCGCGCTTTTGCATCGGCGAGCGAAACCCGTCGGTCTCGCCTTTCGAGGTGATGCGGGCCGGAACTCGCGCGAGGTATGCGCCGGTCATTCCGAAAATATTTGTGTAAAAGCAGTGTGTGTGGACGATGTCGATCCGATTCTGTTTGAGATAGGCAATCAACCGACGAAGCTGTCGCGCGAAATTAAGATCGTAAAAGCTCGTGAGCGGGTATTCGTGAATCTCGCTGATGCCAAGTTGCTCTGCTTCAGCCTTGAGCGACCCGCGATCCTGCAGACACGCCAGCCGCACGCGCACCTGGCCGCTCTCGTGCAGTTGCCGCAACAGTTGCAGCGCCTGACGCTCGCTGCCGCCTTGCTCGAAACTGTCGATAATGAAGAGGACGTTTGGCTTCATCTGATCGGTTCCCAATGCGCATATCTCTCCCCGCGCAGGAACTGAAACATCGCAATTACTGATGCGACATTGGCGAGCACAAAATAGTGCGGCAGCGCCAGTACGCGCGCGCGCAGACCCAAGTTTTCCAGCATCCACGAAATTGCCCCGCATACATAGGCGAGCGATTGCGAAAGGAAGAACCAGCGATAAGCCGCAGAAGCATTCGCTAACAACGCCGAAGCGGCGAACAACGCAATCAAGTAAAACGGCACGAAATAACGCATGAGTTTATGGGACAGAAGTTCGATGCCATAAAATCCGCTGCGCAAAGGATTGAGCATCGCGCGCTGTCGCCAAAGATCGGTGAGCGTTTGCGCAATGACCCGCACCCGCATCCGCAACTCATTATCGTGTCGTTCGTTCGTTTCTTCATGGCAGACGGCGTCAGGTTCGTAAATCGTGCGCAAACCTTGTTCGAACAATTTTGTCGCGATGATGAAATCGCTGCAGGCTTCGTTATAAAGCGGCACGTAGGCTGAACGACGCACCGCATACAAACAACCCGACACGCCGATCAGCGAACAGACGCGGCTTTCGCGTCGTTTCAGAAACGTCTCGTATCCCCAGTAGCGCTTTGCGCCGTGGCCGACATGAGTGTCCTTGGGATTCGTGTAAATTAAACGGCCGCCGACGCAGCCCACGGTTGTATCGGCAAAGTTCCGCACGATTTTTTTCAACACATCAGGTTCGTAGATACTCGTCGCATCTGAAAACAATATAATTTCCCCGCGGACCTTTTCGACCGCGGCATTCTGCGCGGCCGTCTTGCCCAGCCTCTGCGACTGTCGATGCAAACGGACGCCGCGGCTTTCATATTCGCTGGCGATTTGGTCTGTGCGATCAGATGAACAGTCGGAACTTACGATGATATCGATCAATTCGCGTGGATAATCGAGCGCGAAGGTGTTCTCCAATTTATCAGCAAGAGCCTTCTCTTCATTGAATGCCGTGATGATTATGGTTACCGAAGGCAGAACGTCCGCGCACTTAACCTGCTTTGGTTTCAACCTGCCCATCACGGCTAACAGCAACGGGTAGCCGAGGTATGTGTACATGAGCGCGATCGCGCTCAGGCACAAAATTATTTCAGCGGTGAATCTCAAGTTCATGCGACTGCCGGTTCATGATGAACGGCTTCATTTCTGACCTCGTCGCTGTTGCCCGTCGACCTCTTCCGTTCAAGCACCACGAATCTTCCGGTTTTCGATTCGTAAATCTTCCGAAAACAGACCGCGTATCCCACGAGGTAATAAACATTCCACGCGTAGGCCACGGACAGAAAGAAACTGGAAACCATAAAGACGAGCAGCGATGCTTGCAGGCCCAGCGCCAAATAGTGAAGTTCAGCGTCGTCCGGTTGAGCGAAGGTTTGTCGTGCGATCGCGGCGAGCTTCCGCAATGGCGTAACCAGGAACATCGTGTAGAGTCCGAGCGCTATCAGACCCATTTCCGATCCGACCTGGGTGTATGAATTGTGCGTGACGAGCCCGTTGTAAGACATATTCGGCTGGTAATTTCCCATGCCGATGCCGAGTAACGGGTGACGCAAGGCGACATAAGCAGATCGGAACAATTCGCCCCGACGCGCGTCCGCCGATCCATTCGGATCGAGCGCAGGGATTAAGATCGATAGCAAGCGATCGCCATAACCGCTCGGCGCCAGCAGCAACATCGCCAGTATGCCTACGACCAACAGAGCGCCGATTTCAAATTTGCTGCGCCGGCCGATCTTTATCGCGAAGAAGACGACCATCAGCACCATCCCTAGAAAGGCTCCCCGTGAATACGAGAGCACAATGCCGGCGAGCATCATCGCGGCGCAGGCGGCATGAATCGCTTTCCTGGCAGCGCGTTTCGATTGAAAAAAGAACGCCACGGAAATCGGCAGCATCGTCACGAGAAATAACGCCATGTCGTTTGTGTTGCCGAACAAACCCGTGCCGCGACCCGCCGCTCGATAACCTTCGACTGTATTGAGCCCGAGACGGTAATCGTTCATCGCCTGGACGCTAAGCACGAGAGCAGTGACGATTGAAAGAAACAGAAGCGCCTTAAGACGCGATGGCGTTCGTACGACGTTTACGATGACAATGAAAATGAGAATGCCGCGAACAAAGGTGTTGGTGAATTCGCCCCACGCGATGGACCGATCGATCGCCAGCGGGATCGAAAGCAAAGCCATGAGCATGAAGAGCATGACAAAATTAACTTCGGACGGCCGCGCTGTAAGTTTGCCTTCGAGCGTTAACTGCGTGCCGACGAAAGTCGCGAGCGTAATTACGCCAATGATCAAGGCCAGCGAATTGGTAGCTGCCGAAGGGTAGAACTCGGCCGGCCGGGCGTACAAGACCAAGGTGAAGAGGAACAGGCACGTAAACGAAAAGAAATGTCCTCGCTTCAGGAGTGGTCTCTCATCAATCACTAAGGCCGGGGTCGCGGTGTTGAGCGCGGCGCTGACTTCATTCTTCGGTCGACTCTCAAACACCCGGACTGACTTGGCCCGTGAGTCAATTCGTTTTCGCGATCGAGCTACGGTTTCGTAATCCCGGATTTGTTTGTTGCGTGGAATCACTGTGAGACTCTGTTGGCTAAAACAAAGAAGCGCAGGTAATGCCCCGCGCTTCCAACAAGTGTCGAAGTTACTGCCGACAGAGAAAGACTACGCCGATATGCCTTCCTCAGCGGCAACCATCGTACGGACGCGCTCACGTAGAGCCAATTCGAACATGCGGGCTTCATCTACTTCGGTGAACGAAAGCGCCCGCAACTCCTGCTCGATGCGGCGCCGATAGTCGGACACCAAAGAATCAGAAACACCTAATGTGGCCGCAACTTCCAATTGAGTCGCGTGCGCGGTGCTCAAGTAACAGTACCAAAGCACTCCCAGCATTCGGTTGTATTGCTTGATCTTACCGCGGACGTTGTCGCGCAGGTTCGTCAGGAACTTGTCGACACAGCCGGCCGCTTCCTGTCGTGATTCGTGCTTGAGGAGACTCTCTTCCGGATTTTCGCGCAGGTCCGCTGGATCGTATTGCGGGCCGTCCGCATCAGGATCGTCGCCGCCCAATGGCACGAGATAAATGTCCATGACCGGCAGCCGGGACATGACCAGGCTGCGCAAACTACGAACATCAGCCGGGCCATCGATCGCCTCGAGCACGCTGATGATTAGATCTTCCAAATCGGAATTGCTGATCACGATTTGTGCGTCACCCGTGCAACCCACCATGCGCGTATCGCGCTGGCGAATCGGGATCATGTGTACGCGCTGCTCCATCTCGTGCGAGCCGCGGCCGGGTTTGTGGTCGGCCCACTCGCTCAAGCCGTAGACGCGGTCGGCGAGACGGCGATGCTGTTCATCGTTGCCACCGTTGCTGTCGAACCGCCGGAAGTTTTCACTCGATTGAATGAGAGTCGAGATGCGTCGCGCCAGCCGGTAACTTTCGGGATGACGCTTCCGCAGTTCGGCGGTCAATAGGTTCGTCAGCTCGATCTGGCCGATCTCGCACTCGATTTCAGCATCCGTCATCGCCGTGTCAAGGTAATGCTGGAAGCGTGATTTCGTCAGCAGTTGGACAAAGAGTTCCTGGGTAAGATCCGTGTAAGCGCTGGTTGCTCCTTCTTCGACGAGCAAACCTGCGCTACGCGAAGCGCGCACTAGCGGATGGTTGCTGACGATGCGATGAAGCTCAGCCCACAAACGATTGACGTCGGAGTTGACCAGACTCTCGACCCACCGACCTGCTCTGGCACTGCGTTCTGCGGCGCGGCTCGGGCGCGCTACTTCGCGGGGAACGGTAACGGCTGAGTCCTGTGTTTTATGTGTGATTGATTTCACGTTCGTATTGGTTTCGAAAGATGAGAGTTGATGCATCGTCGTCCCTGCTTTAGAACAGATTTATTTCAATGCATGCCATATCTCTTTGGCACGATCTGACCCGACACGAGAGGGTTGGAGATGCATGGGGCAACGTTGGTAGAAATCGAACGTCAGATTCGAGATCCTTGAGATGTCCGTGTTTACGCTTTCAATCCCGAGAGGTGCTTGGCCCTGATGGCAATTCAGATTCAAGCGCGGGGAAACTGCGGTTCGGTGTTGCAAAACCTCTGTCTCACCGAGAGTGGCGGAACCAAGGAGCGAATCCTCCCCGGTTGAGCTAGGTGTATACTAACAAACCAATTCAACTGTGTCCAATAATTTTTTACGCGCGGTTTAACTATTGATGCAATTGGGGAAACGGTCGTTACGCACAAGTTGAGTTTCTGGAAATTCAACATTATTGATCGTTTGTCCGAACTAGATGGATGCTTAGAGTCCGCAAATGACGTCACCTTTCGCAGCCCAAAAATTCTGCAAAACCGCGCGGTGTCCCTCGTCGGAAATGTTGTTGCGATATCGTTTGCGCCAGACCACAATAATCGAGCGACTATTCATAGAAAAACATCTGAGTGCCTGCGATTTCTGTAACGCAGAGGCTCAACTGCTGACGCGGCATCGATTCGATGTTGAAAAGACTCCGGTGGTTGCGATGCCTTCACAGGTTCGACGATTAGCGGAACATCTATTAGCGAGCAAGACAGTTCTCTCACCGATGCTGAGTTTGCTTGTGCACACGCGTCAATTGTCGCACTGATGCTGGCAGGGTAATTCAATTGTAAATTGCGCACCCTCGCCAAACCTTGATGTCACGGTGACTTCGCCGCCATGCGAGCGCGCCAGATGCTTTACGATCGCGAGCCCCAAACCCGTTCCACCGAGTTCACGGGAACGCGCGCGGTCGACGCGATAGAACCTTTCAAATAAACGATCGAGATGATGTGATGGAATTCCTTCGCCGGTGTCGGTGACGATTATTCGATCGCGCTCGTCCGTCTCGAAGGTGATTGTTACTTGTCCGTTCTCTCGGTTGAATTTGATCGCGTTGTCGATCAGATTCGTCAGCATCTGCATCAGCCGGTGTGGATCTGCAAGACCTCAGCGCTTGACGAGACGAGGTTGCACACCTGGACGTGGCGTATCCCAGCCACGGCAGCCAAGCTGTTTACTACATCTTCGACCAGCGCTCGCACCGGTACAGTTTCATAACTTAGCTTTACGTTTCCAGCTTCAATCGCGCTCAACTCGAGAATGTCGTCAATCAAGCGATGCATGCGCGCGGCGTTCTTTTGAATGATCGAAAGAAAACGGCGATTGCTGACGGCGTCGTCAAGCGCTCCCGCATCCAGCGTTTCAGATAACGCGATGATGGAGGTCAACGGCGTGCGCAGTTCGTGAGAAACGTTCGAAAGAAATTCCTGCCTGACATTTTCCAGGCGTTCCAAACGCGTGACATCGAAGAAGACGCCGACCGCGCCCGTGATTGTTCCATTCGCCGAAGCGCGCAGCGGCACGACGCGCAGATCGAAGATTCGCCGCTCCGGATCATGGGTTTCGACTCTCACTCCCGCGCGTTCTGTGCCGCGGACGCCGTCGAGAAATGCGTCATAAATGGCCGGATTTCGCGTGATTTCGGTGATGCGCCGTTCCAAGGCTGATTCGACGTTGCTGAAGAGTCGTTCGGCTGCGTGATTCAAAGCCACTATCCGCATGTCGGCATCGATGACGACCAATCCCTCACGCATTTCATTAATCGTGGAATTCAAAAGCTCTCTTGAGAACCCGTGCGGTGGGCCGAGCGTTCGCGGAGACGTAACGGAAACCGCGGCATAGAATAAAGCTGGCGAGATCAAATGATTTTGAGAATGAACTCGATTAGCAAGAAACAGAGCGCGGCAAAAATTGCGGCGGCGGGAATGGTAAGAATCCATGCCCACACGATTCTGCCGGCGACGCGCCATTTCACCGCTGACAAACGGGTCGTCGATCCGACGCCGGTAATTGCGCCGGTGATCGTGTGTGTTGTCGAAACGGGAATACCGAAAAAGGTGGCGCCGAACAATGTCAGCGAGCCCGCGGTTTCAGCGCAAAAGCCCTGGACCGGGCGCAGCTTCGTAATTTTCGATCCCATGGTGTGGACGATGCGCCAACCGCCCGAAAGAGTTCCCAACGCAATCGCGGCGTGGGCCAGGAGCACAATGTAGAGCGGAATCGCAGGCAGCGCGCCTTTGTCGCCCATGTGCAGATTGAACATGCCGGCGGTAGCGAGAACCGCGGTGATGATGCCCATAGTTTTTTGCGCATCGTTGCCGCCATGGCCCAGAGAATAAGCGGCTGCCGAAAGTAACTGTCCGCGCCGAAATGTCTTATCGACCTGCGCCGGCGTCCAGCGGTGAAAGATCCAATAGACGGCCACCATCAAGATGAATCCCACGATGAAGCCGATTACCGGAGATGCCACGATGAAAATGATCGTCTTGATCCAGCCCTCGGGCTTCAGTAATCCGCTGAAGCCACGATAGGCCGCGATCGCCGCCCCTCCATATCCGCCGATCAATGCATGCGAACTGGAAGTCGGCAGACCCAGATACCAGGTGATCAAATTCCAGATAATTGCGCCGAGCAAACCGCAGCAGAGAACGAAAAGACGCAGATCCTCGCGGATTAAATCGATGCGGACCAGATCGCCGCCGATCGTCTTCGCCACGCGTGTCCCAAAGATCGCGAACGCGACAAAGTTGAAGATCGCCGCCCAGATGACTGCGTAACGCGGGGACAGCACGCGGGTCGAGACCACGGTCGCGATCGAGTTCGCGGCGTCATGAAATCCGTTCGTGAAATCGAAAACGAGTGCGACCAGAACGATCGAGAGCGCGATAGCGACGGTGGCTGTCATGCGTTCGTTTTAGCGGAAAGCGACGCTCATTCAATCACACTTCCGAGTTGGTGGCTAGTTAGTTGTCGTGTCAGAACCGGGAGCGGTAGCGACCGGATCAAGTGTGAAGTTATTTAAACTACAATCTGATTGATTGAAACCGGAAGAGTCACTTGAGCCGATCGCTACCGCTCCCGGTCCGACACACGGGCGGTAAATCAGAACGTCGGCATGAGACATGTGAATAGACTGATGACTTTGGGAACTGCCTTACTTCATGTCGAATGCTTGCTTAGGAGAAAAACTACAGGAGCGCGATTACACTCAGGTGAACGTGAGTTAATTTGATGTTAACCCGCGGACGATTTGCATAAAGATCTGTTCCGAAGATAATCACTGCATCTCCCGTCTAACTTAAATAACGGATCTTTTCTGCGAGGCGACGTGGTGAAACGAACAGCCCTAATCATTCTGCTTCTATCAATTTGCGCTTTTGCGAAGACGCCGAAACTCAACATCAAGCTGCAGCACGATTCGCCGGGCGAGCAGAAACGGAAGGATCAAATTGAAAGGCTCGCCGAAAAGTACGATTTATCGAAATACACGATCACGCGCGACATCGTGATCGATCAGACGGCGATGAATCATTCGGCGCCGGTGCTGACCCAGAACCTGCGCTTTCTCGACAACGACGATCGCGCGCTTTCGGCTTATGTACACGAGCAGGCGCATTGGCTCTTGATGACGCGGCACAACGGCCAGGCGCGGCTGATGTTACCTGAGCTGATTCGCATGTATCCGAACATCGACGTCACGCCGCCGTACGGCGACGGCAATCAGGGCACCTCATACATTCATCTGGTGGTGCTGATGCTCGAGTGGCAGGCGCTCGAAGATTTAATCGGCGTCGATCGCGCCCGCGCCGTGATGGAATTCAAGCGACAGGATCACTACAAAGATTTGTACGCGACGGTGATGGACCACCGGTCACAGATGGAAGGATTCCTTAAACGCTATGACGTGAAGTGGTGACCTTTGTCACGCTGAGCCCGAAGACCTTCAACCCGAAGGGTTGCGCGAAAGTAGCCGGAGGTCGGAGCGTTAGCGAAGACCTCCGCTCACGTCGTAATAACCATCCCACCCCGAAGGGGTGCCAGAATCACAAGAGATATTTATCTTCATACTTGATATTCGCTTTGCAAAGCCGAATTCATTAATTCGCTTCCGGTGGTCTGTGACCACCGACTACTCTCTAGCAACCTTTCAGGTTGCCCCAGACCTTATTTTATCCATTTCTGCGTGCCTACAACTTCGTCGATCTTGTTTTCGAGCGCGGTCAATTTCGCGAGCACGCCTTCATTGCCGCAACCGTAATAGTGGGCCACGGATTTGGTTCGACCATTTAATCGAATCGAAGTATTGGCCGATGGCATGTCCGTAATTCTTTGCGGGCATTCCTTGGTTCCCGGCATGTACGCGTCAGACAAAGAGAAATAATCGAGCTTCTCGAATTCGCTCACGAGGGAACGAAATTCAGCGGGGCTGATCTTGCCGGTCGCCACACCTATAGTTTTCGTGAAGCGCGCGCCGTCGAACGTGACGCCGCCGTCGCTCTTGATCGTTAACTTATAAACCGGACAACTGCCGAAGCAAGCAGTTCGTTCGAGTGTAATCTGATCATTACTTGGATTCTGCTTTCCGGTTGGCTTCACGAAGATTGCTTTGGGAATCATCGCGTGCACGCCTTTGTTGCCGTCGACCAGTTGCGTGATATCGAAATCTGCCGCGACGCTCGCTAACTGATAAGCATCGTCGCGCGTCATGTGTTTCTCAGTCACCAGAAAGTCGATCGCTTCGCGCACCGCGAGCTTTGCTGCTTCCCGCAAATCTTCGTTGATGCCCATCGCGATGTAATGCGTCGGCGTCTCAGCGCGCGGCCACTTCAGATGCATGTCCTTGCGCACGATTAATTGAAAAGTTCCGATCAATGAAGTCTCCATCGCCGTGATGTCGACCTCACCGTTGCCCTGGCCGGCATGTCCGTCGCCGATTAAAAGCAAAGCGCCAGGCGCGTGCACCGGAATGTAGAGCGTCGTCCCGGCCACGAGTTCTTTGTTGTCGAGATTGCCCGCGTGAGTTCCAGGCGGCGCGCTGCTGAGGCGTCCCGCGGCGGGCGGCGGCGCGACGCCGATGCTGCCGAAGAACGGACGCAGCGGAATGTCGATGCCGTCGGCAAAATGCGCGACCATGCGCTTCGCATCGAGCGGGATGATGCGAATCTTCGAGTAAGGAAAATCTTCGGGAATAGTCCCGGTGCGAGG
>DASQYL010000502.1:0-6126 GCA_035639235.1 Pyrinomonadaceae bacterium
TTCATACGGCAACATCGGTCTGGTGATCTATCTCATTGTCTACACGCTGATGAACATGGGCGCGTTCGGAATCATCATCAGTCTGCGACGCCGCAACATCATCGGCGACAACGTTGATGATATGACCGGACTCGCGCAGAAAGCTCCGGGACTCGCCGCCATGATGGCTGTCTTCATGCTTTCGCTCGGCGGTTTGCCGGGCACCGGAGGCTTCATCGGCAAATATTTTCTGTTGTGGGGATTACTAAATCGCGGAGATGTCGATCACAAGACCTGGCCGTATTGGCTGGCAGGTTGGGCCGTCATCAACATCGTCGTGTCATTTTATTACTACATCCGTTTCATTCGTGTCATGTACCTCGGCGACGGCTTGGCGGATGAACAACCGTTGACGATGTCGCCCGCGCTCAAAACTGCGATGGTCGCCGCATTGGTCGGAATCATCTTTATCGGCATCTACCCGCAACCGTTCATCGTCCTCGCCCAGAAACTCATACCAGGCGCGGCAGCGTCCGCTTCTGCGAAGCCCACCGCTTCAACGGCTTCGCAGTAAACTAACGTTTGTGCTCTTGGTCTTTTATTTCCTGGCGGCCATTTCAATTTACCTCGGCCTACTCTCGCTTCGTTCTGGCATTCGCTTCGCACGGTATGTCCGAGCCGAGTTGGCAACGCGCGATCACTGTTTCACGCCGTTCGTGACGGTCTTCCTGCCGGTGCGTGGCGTCGACGATGGGTTGCGCGAGAACCTAAACGCGATTCTGAATCAGGATTACACGCCGTTCGAAATTATTTTTGTTACGGATCGCGCCGGCGATCCGGCTTTGTCGGTGATTAACAACGCGCGACGCTCCTTTACGCGGACAGCCGGACCGGCGATGCAGATTGTGATTGCCGGCGAAACCCAGGATCGCGGTCAAAAGGTTCATAACCTCGCCGCCGGCATTGCTCACGCTCACCGACGCAGCGAAGTCTTTGTCTTTGTAGATTCAGATGCACGCCCCGCGAAGAATTGGTTGCATTCACTGATAGCACCTTTGCGCGACGAAAACATCGGAGCCGCCACGGGTTATCGTTGGTTCATCCCTACGCGCGCGCGAGTGGCTTCACATTTGTTGTCTGTTTGGAATGCGGCGATTGCGTCGGCCTTAGGCGCAGATGGAATGAAGAACTTTTGTTGGGGCGGCTCGACCGCCATCAGCCGAGTGACTTTTGAAAAGTGCCGCGTGCTTGACTATTGGCGCGGCGCGGCCTCGGATGATTTCGCCATGACTCGCGCGCTGCATGACGCGAAGTTACCGATTAAATTCGTGCCTCAATGCCTGACGCCGTCCTTCCAGGATTGCACGTGGCGCGAATTAATTGAGTTTACGACGCGGCAACTGAAGATTACGCGCTCATACGCGCCGCATCTTTGGAAGTCGGTATTTATCGGCAGCGCGATCTTTGTGATTACGTTTTTCGGCGGGTTTGCGCTGGTCGTTGCCCGTGCTTCGACCGGTCGCTCATTCGTTGTGCCGCTGTTGTTGCTGCTGATTATGCTGGCGATGGGCGCGTTGAAATCACTCCTGCGTTTGCGCGCCGTGAGCGCCATGATTTCCGAGACTTGGACCAGTTCATCAATAATCAGCCACCTGACGTTGTGGCCTTTAGCATCGGCCCTTTATCTCGGCAACACGATCGCCGCCGCCAATTCCCGTCGCATCTCCTGGCGCGGGATTAGTTATGAATTGAAATCGCCAAATCAAACTGTCATCATCGACAGACAGAAGTCAGAATAGTCGTCACGATCGCGAGCCATGTCGTCAAACGTCAGACAACTCATTCAGCTCATTCGTTCAACCAAACGCGAGAAGCGGCTGGGCACGGTGATCCTGTTTGTTACCTCGCGATGCAATTCATTCTGTCGCACCTGCTTTTATCACGAAGAATTGAACCAGCCCGGTGACCTGACTTTCGATCAAATCGAAAAGATCTCGCGCACGATGCCGCCGATTACCGACCTTTGGCTTTCGGGAGGCGAGCCGACCCTGCGACATGACGCTACGCAAATCATCGATCTCTTCGCTCGGAACAACGGCGTGCGGCGCTTGATCATTCCGACCAACGGCCTCGTGAAGGCGCGAGTTTTCGAGATTGTCGATCACGCGCTCGGGACTCATCCCCAGCTCGACTTATATCTAAACATCGCGCTCGACGGTCAGGGCGAAACCCATGATCGGATTCGCGGCGTGCCTGGACATTGGGAGCGAACGCTCGAGTGCATCGACGAGCTGTATCCGTTGAAAGAAAAATACCAGGATCGTCTGCGGCTCAATGTGAACACAGTAGTGTGCGCCGATAACTATCAGGAGGTCGAACAGTTGGCGGAATTCATTTGGAATGGATTTCAGCTCGACGGTCATTACTTCAACCTCGTTCGTGGCGAGACGCCGGTGGGCGATCAAATTAAGCAGGTCCCGGTGAATCAGTTACCGAGGATCTACAAATATGTCACCCAGCTCACGAAGCGTTATGGCGATCGAATGTTCGCTGATGATGATGCGGCGAAGCGCTTCGTAAAAAATCTCGCATACGTCGGGACAATCACTACGCACTACCGAACGCAACGCGCGAACTTCGCGCAAAATAGTGCATGGCCGTTTCCGTGTACTGCCGGCGAGACGATTGCGGTGATCGATTACAACGGCGATGTTCGCGCGTGCGAGTTGCGCGAGAAATTCGCTTCATTGAAGGACTTTGATTACGACTTCAACGCGCTGTGGAAATCGGAAGAACGCGCGCAGGAACTGCATCAAATCGACGGCGGCAAAGCGTGTTGGTGCACGCACGTGTGCTTCATTCACGATTCCATGCGCCACTCGAGTCGAGCGTTGTTGTACGAAGCGCCGAAGAATTATCTGGCTCGCGGATCGTGGTAAACTGAACTCACCATGTCTCGGCGCATTCTCACCTATATCACACCTGAAGAGTACCTGAGGCTCGAACGTCAGGCTGAATACAAAAGTGAGTATCTCAATGGCGAAATCTTCGCCATGAGCGGCGCCAGCCGTGAACACAATCTCATTACCGCTAACATCGGCGCGGAGTTCAATCGACAGTTGAGAGGAAAGCCGTGCGAGTCGTACATCAGCGACATGCGGGTCAAAGTTCGTTCTAATGGACTCTATACTTATCCGGATGTGATCGTTGTTTGCGCGGATCCGCAATTCGAGGACAAAGAAGTTGACACACTTCTGAATCCCACGCTGTTGATAGAAGTTTTGTCACCCTCAACTGAAAAGTATGATCGCATTGCCAAAACTTCGTATTATCGAACAATAGATTCACTCAACGAACACTTGCTGGTCGCGCAAAGTGAAATCCGTATTGAACAATTTATCAGACAACCTAATACGGGGTGGTTGCAGTACGAATACTTGAGTCTCGACGATAGCATTAAACTTCCTTCGATCGAATGCGCTCTCAAGTTAAGCGATATTTACGACCGAATTACTTTCGAGCCAAAGCGCCGTGTCACTCGATGAAAAAAATGGAGAGGTCAATCGCAAGTCGGGCTTGGCTTACGCCGCGGCCTTCTCGCTGTTCGCGTCTGTCGTGGCGGGGTTGATTGTTGGCTGGCTACTGGACCGTTGGCTACACACGCAGCCGTGGCTGTTGGTCGGCGGAATCGTCCTCGGCGCGGCCGCTGGTTTTTACGAATTCATTCGGCAAGTCCAGAAAATCAACTAGTTTTTCCACTAGCGGACACGCTTGAGAGCAGACGAAAAACTTTCGGCCAATTGTCCAATCGCATCGTCTAAAAAGTTGTTGACCAAGCGCCCGCGTCGCGTGCTATAGTCGCATGAACACAGGGTGCATGGCCCGGTGGCCCCTCCACCAAGGTTGCAGGTTGGACCAGCCTCACATTCGAAACCACTCGGCAGAGATATTCGTTGAGGCCTAACCGTATGAAGATTCAAGCCCGAGTTCTCCGGCGACCTATTGTTTCTCTGTTCGTCGCCTGTTGTCTTTTATTCGGCTGCGGAGCGCTGGTAAGTTCGTTCGCGGCGCCGGCAGTCGCGCCCTCAGTCTACAGCGTGTCGGCTTCGTCGACGCGGGCAGTGGTGCTCGAATCCGTGTCGATGCGCAGCGAGCCTTTCTCGCTCACTTCCGAAGGAAATTTCAGCCCGGCCGATTCGCGCACGCGCATCACTCTGTTCGGAACGAACTTCGATTTTCTGCAAGGCGAACCTGCCACGGCTTTGACGGCTGATGCCCAGGACGCTGCAGGCACGATCTATCCGCTGAAAGTTGAATACGTCGGCACCGTCCCGAACTTTGACGGCATATACATGGTCGTGTTGCGCTTGAACGATCTGATGACTGCCAATCTTGGTGACGTCTTGATTCGTTTGAATCTGCACGGCATGGCGAGCAATCGCGTGCGCGTCGGCATCGGACAAATCGGCGGCGGTCCACCGGACGACAATCCGGGCGTCGGCAATCCCGCGCCGGCAACGCCGCCAGGCGCCGCGACGCCTTTGACGCTGGCGCAGTACCAGGCGCAGTACAATGATCCGGCGTTCGCTTCGGACAACGATCTCAAGCGATTTCTGGAACAGGCGAGTTGGGGTCAGCGCGGCGATGACGCAGACTTTAATCACTTGAAAGCAATTGGAATCCCCGCGTACATCAACGAACAGTTCAACATGGCGCCGCAGTTTGTCGACTCGACGACTGATCCAAAGTTTGTGCTGTCATCCGATTATCCATTCCAGCCGTCCTATCCACAGTTCTATCCGGGGGCGCCGGCGCCGGCATGTGACGCAAACTGCTTACGTGATTTCTATTCGCTCTATCCCCTGCAGAAACAATTCATGTTGAATGCGCTGACGCAACCGGATCAGTTACGACAACGAGTTGGATTTTCATTTCATAAATTCATCGTCGTGGGCGGCCAGCAACTCAACAACAACCAGCCGTTCTGGTTTGGGCCATACCTGCAGACAATCGATCGCAATTCATTCGGCAACTTCCGCAACATGCTTTTTGAGATCACTCTCAATCCGGGCATGGGAGAGTATTTAAACATGCGCGGCAATTCAGTTGTTTCCTTAAGCAATCCAACGCCGAATGAAAACTACGCGAGAGAGATCATGCAACTGTTCTCGATCGGTGTGGACACTTTGAATCAGGACGGCACGCCCGTGCTTGACGCGCAAGGCAATCGCGTCCCGACCTACGATCAGACGGCGATTACCAACCTGGCACGAGTGTTCACTGGTTGGGACCTCGACGCCAACAAGGTTTCGCCCGTCGATGGTACGTCTACAGCTGCGAACTATCAGGATCCGATGGTTCCCAACATCAACCGCAACCGATACGACACTAATGCAAAGACGTTGCTGACCGACATCCGCAGTCCTAACCCGGTTGTGATTCCGGCCTGCGGTTCAGGTTGCACCAGCGGCACGTCAGCACAGATGCTCGCAGCCGATCAGGCATACGCCACGACGTCGCTCGGCCAGGCGATCGACAATCTTTTTTATCATCCGAACACTGGTCCATATCTCTGCGTGCAGATGATTCATCAGTTGGTCACGAGCAATCCCAGTCCCGCGTATGTCGGCCGCTGTTCAGCCGCCTTTGCGAATAACGGGTCGGGATTGCGCGGCGACATGAAAGCGGTGATCACGAGTATCCTTTTGGATCCCGAGGCACGCGGCGACGTTAAGACTGATCCGAATTACGGTCATTTGCGCGAGCCGGTTTTATTGATAACGCATCTGCTGCGGGCTTTTGGCGCGACCGATACTTCAAAGACTGACGGCGTCCTCGTAACCAGCATCTCGCCGGGAAGCTTCAGCACGACTCTGGGCCAGAACGTATTCAACCCACCGACGGTGTTCAGTTATTTTCCGGCTGACTTCAATTTGCCGGGAACCAATTTGTTCGCGCCTGAGTTCGGCATCCTCGACACGTCGTCGACGTATGCGCGCGCGAATTTCATGAACACCCTGTTTGTCGCGAACGGTGGCAACGGCATTCCGATAAATGGCGCGAACCGCCCGCAAGGAACGCAGATAACCTTCGCACCCTATTTGAGCATGACCTCGCAGCAATTAGTCGATGCGCTGAACGCGCGTT
>DASQYL010000503.1:0-2204 GCA_035639235.1 Pyrinomonadaceae bacterium
TCACAGTCGGGTTGCCTTTTATTTCGACTGACGACATTCGCGATACGCTCTCACGCGACGTCAATTGGTCGTTTCGATCGAATCGATCGATCCACTGCTTCCAAAACCGCGACTACATCCCGGGCGTGCTTCGGGCCAGTCAAAGGCGCCGCGCCCTCGCGCAAGCATTCGAGAAAATGCGCGCTTTCAAGTTTCAGCGGCTCCTGAAATTGTATTTTCGGTAACAGCACGTCGCCGGTCCGATGAAAGAGCTGATAATTGTTGAAATTATCAAAGTCCATGCGCTCGCCGGCAAGCGGGACGCGGTCTATGCCTTTGTCAAAGATAGCGATCTTATCGTCGCTGACGTCGTCATACACGATCATCTTGCGACTGCCGACAAAGGTCATGCGGCGCACGCGTCCCGGATCGAGCCAGCTCACCTGGATGTGCGCCATCATGCGGTTGGCCCACGTCAAAGTCGCAAACACGACATCTTCAATCCCCAGTTGTATATAGTCAAGACCCCAGCCGACGACCGACACGGGCAGTTCGCCGTTCATCAAATAAAGCAAAATGCTGACGTCGTGCGGCGCCAGATTCCACCAGGCGTTAACGTCGCTGCGTACCTGGCCCAGGTTCAGGCGCTGACTGTAAATGTAATAAGTATCGCCAAGATCGCCGCGATCCAAAACCTGCTTCACGTATCGCACCGCGGGATTAAAAAGGAACGTGTGGCCGGCCATGAGAACTTTGCCGGCGCGCTCGGACAATTTGATGAGATCGTCGGCGTCCGCGGAATTTGTCGCCAGCGGCTTCTCGACAAAGACGTGCTTGCCCGCCGCGAGAAATGCTTTGACCAATTCGTAATGCGAGCCGGCGGGGGTGGCGATCACCACCGCATCAATTTCCGTGTCTGCTAAAGCTGCATCGATGACGGCGGACGTTTGGCTCTTGGGAAAATTCGCCTCGACGTAGGCACGGCGTTCGGCACTCTGATCGACGACCAGCTTCACCCAACAGTCTTTCTGTGCGGAAAAGTTCCGCAGCAAGTTCGGTCCCCAATAACCGCAACCAATCTGGGCCAGCACTAGATTATTTCGAGTCATATAGTCGAGTGAGTCGCGGCCGATCAAATACTTCGCGGCGCTTTTTGCAGGCGAGCGCGCACGCGGCTGGCGAACATGCGCGGTGAACGTAAACCCGCGAAGAGGCGGAAAGCGACGTCTGCCGGCAAACGCACGTTAAAACGGTTCCGGGCCCACCTAATTGTCTGCACCCGGGCTTTCAACTTATCGCCGGGGCTCAAGTTGGATCGTGTAATCACCCGCAGTTGCTCGCGACGCAGTTCGCGATAGAGATCTTCGACCGTCATGGTTTGTCTTTTAGAAGGCTGTTGGCCCTCGGTCGTTTTCAGCGCCCTGGTCTTCCATTGCTCCACATCTTCTTGCTCCTCCGGACGAAAGTCCCGCCGGTAGAACATCACTTGCTCCAGCCTCTCGAACTCGCCTTTCAGCGCGAGCTCGCTGAGCAGCGTTATGTCACATCCCCACGTGGGCCGCAGCAATTCGGTTTGCGCGAGCGTGTCGCGTCTGATGAGGCCATGAAACATATTGCACGATTGTACGTTCCAGATGAATTTCAAGTAGCGCGACAAAGGCAAGAGCCCGCGCGTGTCCAAATCATCCGGCATGGCGTCATGGTGACGACCTTCGTCGTCGATCAAAATTGCGCGCGGATAGACGAGAATCACTTCGGGATTAGCTTCGAGCACCGCCACCGCGGAAGAAATGAAGGCCGGTTCCCACAAATCGTGGCCGCCTGCCCACATGAAATATTTTCCGCCGTGCGCCAATTCAAATGCCCGATTAAAATTCGCAATGTTGCCCAGGTTTGATTCGGCGCGATAGTACTGAACGCGCACATCGTTTGCCGCAAACTCCTCACAGATGCCGCGCGTTCCGTCAGTCGACGCGTTGTCGCAGATAACCAGATTGAAATTCGGATAGTCTTGCGCCAACAGCGATTGGAGCGTCAGACGCAGAAAGCGCTCCTCCTCAAAAACGGCGAGCCCAATATTCACTAACGGCCGATTTTTATTGGAATGGTCCATCAACTAGGTTGCGCGGAGCAACCGGCTATTCGATGCGCTTGATAAAGCCGGACGGCCAGTAAGTCACCCACCCGTTAACGCTGCCCTCGTTGAAGCGAAACGGCGGCTCTTC
>DASQYL010000504.1:0-2710 GCA_035639235.1 Pyrinomonadaceae bacterium
TTGCAGTCAGCGAAACTTGTAACCGCCGGCCACCCGTAAACCGGTGACTTTCTATCTTCGCGCGTATCCTTTCGGCGACGATCGCAGCATCGTCGGGCCCCGCCTCAGGCAAGATGATCACGAATTCATCCCCTCCATACCGCACCACACAATCCGTGTCGCGAACGGAAGGCAATAACAAAGCGGCCACTTCCATCAAACAATGCGAACCCGCCAGGTGGCCATGAAGGTCGTTTACGCGCTTGAAATCATCGAGGTCGAGAAAGAGCGCGGCGACTTTCGTATGATAGCGGCGCGCTCGCTTAATCTCGTTTACCAGGAACTGCCGCAGGTAACGCGCGTTGTGCAGGCGGGTGAGTTCATCGGTCAATGACAAGCGCTCTGCCTCAGCAATGCGCACCGAGTTCGATAGCGCGAGCGCAATCGAAGACGCGACTGCCTCAAGCAGACGAATATCAGAGGTCGTAAATGATCGAGCGGGCGCCATTCGCATGCCTTCAACCACGCCAATCACACGTTGTCCGGTTACCAGCGGCGTCGCCAGAATTCGCTTTCCTGCCTCAGATCGCCGGACGGTCCTCAGCGTAGTGATAGATTCGAGTGCCGCTCTGCTTGCGGGTTGTTCGGAAGAAACACAACCCGCGAGTGATTCGATCCGCCAGTCTCGATCAAATGAAAGATTTTCGAGATCAAAGGATCGTGATGCGATCGAGGCCAGTCGCATCCCGGGGCCGGCGTTATCCTGCGCAACAAAAATCGTCCAGCGGGCGGCATGAACTAATCGTGCTAACCCGCCGATCGAAAACGACGCTGCTTCCGCTTGACTGGCGGCGAGATGCAGCGACGCTGTCAGGGCGAAGGCACCGCGAAGCTGTGGCGTACGCAGCGAATCAATAACCGTCAGCGCGGTGTCGTCTGGCGGCGCCTTGAATGGCTGCGGTTCGTCCGCCGGTTCATGCTCTTCAACTTCGCGTAATAAAGGTGGCAGTTGCGCCGCACTGTCTGCGATGGCGTTGAAGCCCGCTTGCGCAACCAACTCTCGCCAACCCGTCTGGCCGCCAGACGTTGTCTCGGCACAAGCAATCAACGGCAGCTTGGGATGCGAGGCGCGTGTCTGCTCCGCCAGCCGCAGCAAACGCTTCACATCCAGATTTGGCGGCAATTGACAGACGATAGCGACCGGGGATGACGCATCGTCTGTGATGGAGGCGGGTCTTTTATTCGAACCCTCCGCCAGAACAATGAACCCCGAGTCTCGCAAGATCGTCGATATTTCCGGCGCAACGTGCGAGTTTCGGTCAGAGATGACGATGACACTCTTCTTCATCCGGCACTTCGTCCTGCGGTTACCTATTGAGGATTTTCGGCGGGGCGTTGCCGTTCAATCGATTTGGTGATCGAGGTCGTTCTCTGAAATCTCAAATTTGAAATCTGAAATCTCAGACTTGCTCGCTAACTTGTTCGCGTGAGCGTCACGCGATAATTGCTGGTATTCCCTTGGGAATCGGATGCTTGCACATTCACTTCGCGCACATTCGCGGGCGCGGTGATTTGTACCTGAAAGGTGCCGTCCGCCAGTGCCGGCGTTTCGCGCCCGGAGACGCGGATGTTTGCGCCCGGCAAAGTCGTGCCGCGAATCAGATAGACGTCTCCGCCAAGATGCAACGCCTTCAGGTTCGAGACTGCGATGGTCGATCCGTTGCCGCCCGAAGCGATCACAAAAAATTTCTCCGGTTCACTCCAATCACTGGTCTGGCCCGAAGCGGCCGTCGCTCTCACGCGCCAGAAGTATGTGCCCGGGCGCAAGTCGGTGGCATTGAACTCGGTGACCGATAACTGATCGCGCTCTATTACTTTTCCTTCCTGGACAAAGAACGGCGAGGTAGCTACTTCAACCCGGTAGTAAGACGGTGCGCCTGATTGTGGCTTCTGCCAACGCAGCGAGACATTCGCCGAACCGTTGGCGGTGGCTCCGATTTTTTCGAGGCCGCGTGGTTGTGAAGGTTGCGGCACGTCGAGTAATCGTTGCACCTTCGAAATGGTCCCCGACTGGTTCACTGAAACATACTCACCGCCTTGCAGCGCGACTCGTTCACCAAGCCGGTTTATGCTTTGAACATTACCGCTGCTCACGCGAATCTCTTCAGTTCCTTCGGGAGCGACGCCGAAACTCACGTTGGTCTGCCCGGCGATTTGGTTCTGTGTCTTGGGCGTCTCGATCACATTCTTATTGTTTTCCGTTTGTTCAGAAGTGTGCACCAACATCTGACCACTGTCGACCACGACGTGAACATTGGACCGTTTGCCGTTGTCGGCGCTCTCGTTATCGCGAATTATGATCGTGCTGTTTGGGCGCACGACTACCGTCGAACCGTCTGCCATGCTGATGCGCGCGCGCCCGTCGGCCTGAGTCTGCACTGTATCGCCGGGATAAAGCTGAATCTCGTTGCCGGCATAAATGATTTGGCGCGTGGCGGCGCGAATCACACGCACGTCGCCTTCAAACGACATGAAGCGCGCGCCAGCCAGGGGATCAGATTTTGCGACGACGCTTCTTAGAGGATTACCAAACTTCCACACGTACAGAGCAGCGCCGCCGCACACAAGCGCCGCCAACAAAATCAGCACGCCGACATAGACAGCGCGCTTTTGAATCACCCACCAATCGAACTCGAAGTGGTTTGCTCCGGTTGTCGCCATTGCTTATTCG
>DASQYL010000505.1:0-16410 GCA_035639235.1 Pyrinomonadaceae bacterium
ATGAGGCGGCGATTATCGCGAAGTTTGGTGTTCTGCCGAAATTCATTCCCGATTATCTCGCGTTAGTCGGCGATAGCGCCGACGGCTATCCGGGAATTAAAGGATTAGGAGCGCGCACAGCGGCTACGCTCATAGATCGTCATGGCCACATCGAAGACTTCCCGGTGGAAGCTCTCTCAGACGAAAACCGCAAACTTGCTTTGCTATTCAAAGATCTCGCTACGCTGCGCACCGATCTCCCTCTGTTCAAGCGCGTCGATGAACTGTGGTGGCAAGGGCCGGCGCCGTCGTTTGAACCGATCGCGCAGAAGATCGACGCGCAGCGTTTAGTCATTCGAGTCGACAAACTAGCCAAGGCCGCCCGCAACTCGTCGCGAACGCCTTAACGTAGACCAATCAGTTAACAACAATTTACATTTGGATCGATAAGGCTAAGGGCATTTCAGAGGCGATGCTGCTATCATGGTCGCTCCGATTTTTTCAGAGCATTAACAGGGGAATGCATCTGCTCTTAATCCAACACAACATCAGCGAGTCCTTCCATTCACCGATTGTGCGCGTGTTGTTGGGCGCGATCGGGATTGCGCTGGCGTACGTGTTCTATAAAGAAGTAAGAAAGATTCCGGCGAAGCTCTTCACGCTGATGATCACCGCCTTCATCGACATGGTCGGGCTGTTGATGATCATTCCGCTGCTGCCGTTTTATGTGAAAGAGTTGAGCGGAGATGGTTTGACGATATTGCACTTTCACATGGGCGTGGGAACCATCACCGGTTTCATTGTGACGTCTTACACCGTAGCGCAACTGTTGAGCGCGCCGCTTTGGGGGAAATTTTCCGATCGAGTTGGACGACGCCCGACTCTGCTTATCGCTCTCGGCGCGTCCGGCATTGCCTATCTTATTTTTGGCTTTGCCAATTCGCTGCTGTTGTTGTTCCTTTCACGGCTTGTTCAGGGCGCTGGTGGCGGCACGGTCGGAGTCATTCAAGCTTACGTCGCCGATTCTACCGAACCTAAGGACCGCACACGCGCTTTGGGTTGGTTATCGGCAACGACGAATCTTGGCGTCGTCATCGGACCCGTTATCGGTTCTTTCGCGGTGGCCCTTGGAACGAGCAAAACGCTTAGCGCGCAATCGACAATTTCAATCGGCCGCGCGGCGCCGGGAGTGCTGGCGGCGGCGCTTTGTTTTATTAACATTCTTTTTGCGGCCCGTTATCTAACCGAATCGCGCAGCTCCGATCATGCTTCGTCAGGCGAAAATAACGAGCCCACGCGCAAATCACGCCAAGCTGTCTGGGGTGTGATCTCGCATTCCGGCGAGCCGGCCTCACGACTGATTTTGATTTACGCGATTTCGATCGGAGCATTTCAGGGAACCTTCGCCGTCCTGGCGCTTTTCCTGAACGTGCGCTTCCAAGTGACCGCGCAAATGATCGGTTATTTCTTCATGTACACGGGCGCGATTTCAGTTTTCACGCGCGTGCTGCTGCTCGGCCGCATGGTCGATTGGTTGGGCGAGGCGAAGCTTTCGCGGCTCGGACTGATCTTGCTGGCCGCCGGCGTAATAGGTATGCCGCTGTCAGGCAATCTCGGAACATTAGCTCTAGCCGTAGCACTCATTCCGCTCGGCACCGCATTCACATTTCCCTGCGTGACCGCGCTGTTGTCACGCGTCGTCAGCCAACGCGAACGCGGTCTTTACATGGGCATGCAGCAGACTTACGGCGGCATCACGCGCGCAATTGCGCCGGTGCTCTACGGCAGAGCGTTCGACACGCTGGGCGTCGCCTCACCTTATTATTTTTCGAGCGCGATCATCGCGGCGACGATCTTCCTCGGATTCGGACTGGACAAGTACGCGCGACATGAGCCGGCAGCTTCATCACCTAAACAACCTGAGGTGAAGGAAGCAGACGAGTTGCCTGAAATGGCGATGGCTGCCGGAGCGTCGAGTTCGGTCGAGCCCGAGACGAATTAGTTTCGCCACGCAGTGGCGAAATGTTTATGGAGCGGATTCCTTCTAAAAACGTGAGGCGGTGGGCAACTTTAAACTAGCCATCGCGCCGGATCACCGCCAGCGTCATATCATCCATCAGCGGGCGAATCGTGGCGAAGTCCTGAACGGCTCCCAGCACTGAAAAGAGGATCGCATCCGCCGAAGTCGAGTTCGCTTTCGCCAGCTCCGCTTTCAGTCGATCATAGCCGAATTCTTCTCCGCTCGCGTTCTGCGATTCAAGTATGCCGTCTGAGAAAACCAGCAGCATATCTTTTGATTCGAACCGCACCTGGCCACAATTGTATTCTGCCTCATCGAGGACGCCGAGCAGCAAACCACCATCGGATAACAATTCGAAGTCACCGTTCGCGCGCAATAAAAACGCCGGCGGATGACCAGCACTGCAATACGACAGCATGGCGGTATCGGTGTCCAGCTTAGCCAGGAACAGACTCGCCAGCGGCCGCAACGTCGACATACGGCAGATTTCCCGATTGACTCCGGCAACGATTCGTTCGGGCGCCGTTGCGCGCGCGGTTTGAGCGCGCGCGATTCCCACCAGATGCGTGGTCCACATGCCGGCGGCGAGACCTTTGCCGCAAATATCGCCGAGCGCCAGCACCACGCCGTCGCTTGTCTGCTCGACGGTGAAAAAGTCACCGGGCAAATGACGCACCGCGAAAATTTCACTCGCGATTTCAAAGTCGCCATATTTCAGCAGCCGCGGCGCGCAGAGGCGGCGATGCACCTGCGCTGCTTCGAAAATCGCCGCGTGCAGATCGGCATAATCCTTTTGCAGCGCCGCGAACTTCAATTCCATTTCGGTCGGTTGTTTAGCATCGAGCCGACGCCGCGTGGCGGGCACAGCTCGATCCGCTACACGACGATTCGCGAGAGATGGACTGACTGCTGACTGGGCCATAATGATTTTCGGTGTTCGGAATTCCGTATTCGGTACTCCAAACTGGATCAACCTACAAATTTATATCCGGTCCCGTGCACGGTAAGAATGAAACGCGGTTCTTCCGGATTCGGTTCCAACTTTTGCCTGAGATGAACGATGTGCGTATCAACGGTGCGCGTGTTCGGATAATTCTCATAACCCCACACCGCATCGAGCAGACGATCGCGCGAAAGAGTTTCGGCCGGATGTGCGCAGAAGTACGCGAGCAAGGCAAACTCTTTCGCTGAAAGTTCGACGCGCGATCCGTTGCGCAGGACTTCGTTGCTGCGGACGTTCACTTCGACATCGCTGAAGCGATAAATGTCCGGCGGTGGTTGCGGCGCGGCGCGGCGCAGGACGGCTTTGACGCGCGCCATCAATTCGCGAATTGAAAAAGGCTTCGTCACGTAATCATCCGCGCCGAGTTCCAGGCCGACGACCTTGTCGATCTCCTGGCCCCGCGCAGTCAGCATGATGATGGGCAGCGACGGCTGTTTGATCTTCAGTTGCTTGCAAACATCGAGGCCGCTCATGCGCGGCATCATCACATCGAGCACGACCAAATCCGGATGTTCCGAAAGCGCGCGATCCAAACCTGCGACGCCGTCGCCGGCGCTGATCACTTCGTAGCCTTCGTATTCGAAGTTGTCACGCAAACCCGCGACCATCGCCGGCTCGTCTTCGACGATCAGGATGCGCGCGCGCTTGGTGACCTGCGGCTCCGCGGCGCTTGTCGCAGCTTCGCCAAAATCACTGGTCACTTTTCCGTTTGAATTGCCGTTTGATTTCATATCGTTTGTTGTTGGACTGACGCTGACGCAGCCTGCGGCCGTTGAACCACAGCGCCCATCAGCGGGAGAGACATCGTAAATTTACTGCCGGTGCCGGGGGCGCTTTCGACTTCGATGGCGCCGCCGTGCGCTTCGGTGATGTGACGCACCAACGACAGCCCGAGGCCGCTGCCTTTGGTGTTATGGACCAGCGGATCGCCGGCGCGATAAAACTTCTCAAAAATTTTCGACTGATCGCGGCGCGCGATGCCGATGCCATGATCGGCGACTTCGAGCTTCACCGATCCGTTATCGCGATAGAGTTTCACACCCAAATACTTATCGTCGCGCGAATACTTCAGAGCATTATTCACGAGATTCACCAGCGCGCGCGCAATCGCCTCCCGATCGATACGAACTGCCGGTAGATCGTCGTCGATCGACTCGTCGAGTTCGAATCCCTGCTGCTCGATCTGATAGCGATAAGAATCGAGCGTGTTGCGAACGAGATTTGCAATGTCAGTCTCGCGGAACTCATATTCCTTGCGGCCCGCTTCGATGCGCGAAAAATCCAGAATGTTATTGATCAGCGCCGTCAGCCGCTCGCTCTCTTTGCGAATGATGCGATAGTACTGATGTTTCTTTTCTTTCGTTGTGATGCGGCCCAGCTCCAGTGTCTCTGCGTACAAGCGAATCAAAGCCAACGGCGTGCGCAGCTCGTGAGAAACATTTGATACGAAATCAGATTTTAATTTCGCAACCGCCATCTCTTTGCTGACGATACGCTTGGTCAGGATCAACCCGCCAACGATCATGAGCGAAAGAATGCCGAGCAGCACAAAGCCACGCCGCACCCATGACTCAGCCAACGCGGCAACGCTTACTCCCTGATACTTGATGCCCATCGCTAACCCGGTGAACACGTCCAGCTTGCGCGTGACTTCGGGTTTACCTTCATCCCATCCCGCAGAGGCGACCAGCGGTTTGATTTCGTGAGCGTCCATCTGTTCTGCCGGATAGATGACCATCGCAATTCGATTACCACCGCCGTCGGCCGCCTTTTCTTTAACCACAGCTTCAAGGGTGTCGGGGAACAACGTGTTCTTTAAATAGCACGGATCGAACATCACTCCTCCAATGACCACGCGATCCGTCGAGACATCTGGTAAGAGAAAAGTTGCTGTCAGTAAATAAGCTGGACCATCGGCTCTTTTCGTCCCGCTACCAGAAAACGCAATGTGATGCGGTTTCTTCATGAGGACTTCTTCGACGTAGGGCCTGCCTTCCTTGCTCGCGAGCCAGGTGTGGTACGAATCGACCAGGAATTCGTGCTCATCGCGCACATACTTGTCGTTGCTCAGGGCTGGTTGCGTCGCGAATACGATCCCTTGCTCGTCAAAAAGAAACGCGTGCGTAAAGCATGAACACGTGGCCAAGAGTTGTCGCAGCTTTTCTTCCTTCTCACCCTGATCGGCGTCGGGAGAAGGAAAGTTCTCTCGCGCCTCTTGGACTTTCGTCGAGGTTTTCTTGGCCATTTGCTTTTCAGTCAGGTACAGCATTTCCTGAAAATCTCGATTAACCATCGCTTCGAGCACCTTGTCGCGCTCGAAGGTCCGCAACTGGCTAAAGTTCACATAGATAAGCGCCGCGGCCGGCAACAACACCGCCAATCCAAGAGTAATGATCAAGCGATATCGATTGAAGCCGCTCAGGAACTTTTGTTTCTTTAGTTTCATTTGGAGCCAAACCTGGCGCAGGCCAGGCAAGTGCGATGATACTCCGACCAGCACGTGACCGTGTCAACCGCAAGTAAAAAGATGTCAAGAATTGTGAAGACAAGGTAGTGCCCCGATTTCATTTCTTGGTGTCTCAGTGAATTCTCTGTGACTCTGTGGTGGATTCTTCGCTCAGCGATTTTCACCACAGAGACACTGAGCACGCACAGAGATACAGAGAAACAAGTTAAATTGCGGCAATAGCCAAGACAACCGTCACCGTCCTCCGCAAGGTTCACCAAAACTTCATTGACAGGCAGCGCTATCGGGCGTAGCATCCGCGCGTTATTGGGATCGTGAAATAAACCTCGCACGTGCTTCGGATCTCGGGTTTGAAGTTCCACCGATCAATCTGCCCAGCGCTTCAGAATGCCGGGCTACCAGCGGCCCCGCGACTGATTTGATCTGATTCTCTTAAGAAGCCCACAGCAAACGGAGAAGACAAATGTCCAACATTCGCGTGACGCACAGCCAGAGCGCCGACAATGCGCGCGCTGAAAGCACCATCATCATCAATCCGAATAATCCGCAGCAAGTGGTCGCGGCGTCGAAAAAGTTCCTGGGCCTTCATGACTATCAATTCACGCTCGCAACCGCGTTTTCAATCGATGGCGGACTCACCTGGAACGAATCGGCGCCGCTGAATTTGCCGATGGGCGCAACCGGCATAACCGACCCGGCGCTGGCCTGGGACGATTTGAACAATGTCTTCTTACTTGGGATTGCGCTAAACAATCTACCGAAGGGCGACGTTACCGGCACCTATATTTACAAATCAACCGACGGCGGCGCGACGTGGGGCGATGCCATACTCGTTCATCAAGGCACGACTGACGACAAGTGCTGGCTTGCCGCCGACAGCAATCCCAGCAGTCCGCATCACGGGAACATCTATGCCGTCTGGGACCGCGCCGACGCCCAGGCATCTGGTCTGGGATTCGCGCGCAGCCTCGACCACGGCGATAACTGGGAGAGCACTGCGGGAGGCACGGTCGACGGAACTGTAATCTGGAACTTCAGCGGTAAGCCCGAAATAAATGTGGCGGCCGACGGCAGCATTTACGTTGTCTTCCTGGTCGCCGAGATTGTGCTGCTGGTATCGAACGACGGCGGCGATACTTTCCACGTGATGCCGGGCGTATCCAGCTTTAACGAGATCGATCCGATCTTACCAACGGCCGGCGGCTGGCCCGTATTTCCCGGTGGAAAGTTTCGCGTGACCACGGCGCCCACGGCCTGCGTCATCGGCCAGACTGTCGCAGTGGCCTGGGATGACGGTCGCGAGAATGTGTCGCGCATCTATTACGCCCTTTCGCAGGACGGCGGACAAACCTGGATGACTGGACCAGACGGCCAGCCGCTGTTGAGCGGCCCAATCCCAAATGACGTCCAACATTTCTTTCCCCAGATTATTGCCGATCCGAGCGGCATAATTTTCTGCACCTATTATGAGTTCGGGCCCAAGCAAGGGAAGAATCTGATCGACGTGTTCGTGGCGCGGTCGCTCGACGGCGGGAACACATTTCTTCCGGTAAAGATCACCGATCAGCCGTGGGACCCGGCCGGCGCTCCCTGGTCTCATCATGCCTATCCCAATTTCGGCGTCGTCGACGACAAGGTGACTTTCATCGGCGATTATTTCGGCATCGATGCCACCTACGGAGCGGTCTATCCCTGCTGGACAGATTCTCGTGACGGGCAGCTCGAGCTCTACACCGGCATCGTGGCCGTGCCGCATTGCGCCTTTCTCATGGAACGCAGCACGCTGGGCCAGGATGAAATAGATGCGCGGCGAAGTCTTGGCAGCCCGGTGGTGGACGACGCGTTCCATGTCGTCATCGACGGGCTGACGGCCTCAGAACTGGGGATCGTGGATTCGAGCACCAAGCTAAATGTCGCGTCTCCGATGGGCATGACGATAAGCTGCAACGGCAACACCTCAGCGACCGGAGGCTATGGATCGGAAATACAGCGATTTACTTTCAACTACAAAATCGATTTTGGCGCGACGGACGACGCGTTTAATTTCCCCGGTCCCAGCAAAACCATCGTGCTGAACGTGAGCACTCACGGTCTATCGGCGTCAGGTGAATTCGATCTCATCAAACAACCAAACCCATTCATTCTCGACGGCACTCCGCCGTGGTTGAGTGTCGACCTGCGCGTGCTGTCGCTCGCGGAAGATGAAATCAGGTTTGGCATGTCCTGCCCAGACGCCGCATCGGCCCCACTCTTTATCCAAACCTTGATCTCCGCGCTCAAGAATGGAAACGGAAAGGCCGGCGGCGAAGATTTTTCAAATCTGGACGATAAGCTTTTCGTCTTTCCGACAAACAAACAGAAGAAGAAGGTATTTAATTTCGCCATCGCGCGGGTACATTACATCGGCACGATCGGCGCGCATGCGCCCAACTGGGTCCGCGTGTTTTTCCGGCTGTTTCCGGCGCTGACTACCTCGACGGCTTTCGATCTCAACGGCGGGTATCGCCGTCACGACGCCGATGCCACGCACCCGAATCCGATTGCGCGCGCGGGCATCCAGGGTTCTGAATACATAACGGTGCCATGTTTCGCCAAAGAGCGAATCGACTCAACCAGCGACACGATGGACAACCAAACGGACGCGCCATACAACGTGCAGGAAATCGATGCCGATCCGATGGGCAAGGAGGTCTTTCGTTTTTTTGGTTGCTGGCTGGACATAAATCAACCGTTGAAGCCCGACGGCATCACGCCAAACAACGTGCTGCCCGTGAATGTGGATGTGAATAAGGACGGACCTTTTCAGGATCCCGCGAATCCGCCGCTGCCGGTGCAACAAGCGATTATGCGCAACCATCATCAATGTCTGATCGCCGAGATAGCTTTCGATCCGGTGGCGATTACGAAAGGCAAGGACCCTTTCAACTCCGATAAGTTAGCGCAGCGAAATCTCTCGTGGGCCGATCTGCCAAATCCCGGGGTCGACGGTTCGCGCCGCGCGCCGAACACTTTCGAAATTCGGCCAACACCAAGTTCTCTGCCGCTCCATGAAACTCTTGATGAGATGATGATCGAATGGGGGAACGTGCCCGCAGGAACTACCGCCCAAATTTATCTTCCCGCCGTCGACGTTGAAGAGATTTTGACGACGGCAACGCGCATGTACACGACCCACAGCTTGACGCGCATTGACGGTCACACGCTGCAATGCGCGGCCTGCGGCATCACGTATGTGCCGATTCCCCGCGGCGCTAATCTGAATTTCGCCGGCTTGTTGTCGCTCGATTTTCCGGCGGGCATTAAGCGCGGCCAACTCTTCAACGTTGTCGTCAAACAGGTGACCAGCGCCTTTGGAACGACTACCACACCACCGCCGGGTACGCCGGCGCCGCCCGCGACGGTGGTGAAGACATATCCGATCAAATGGCGTCGCATCCTGGGCGCATTTCAGATCAACTTTCCGGTGCAGACTAAGGCGTTGTTGCTGCGGGACGAAGAGCGCTTACTTTCGCTGATGAAGTGGATTGGCGAGGCGATTCCCGCCGACAATCGCTGGTATCCAATCTTCCAACGCTATCTCGGTCAACTGAGCGATCGCGTGGCGGGGTTCGGCGGCAATCCCGACGAGATACTCCCTTCGCCCGACGGCGACGGCCGTCGATCGCCGGGCAGCAGATCGCTTTGCGATTTGCTCGCCGCAGTCATAGTCGTACTGGGTATCGCGTATCTGGTTCTGGGTCTGACGGTGCTCGCCGGATATCGTCAGCTCGGGCTGTTGTTGTCCCTGGCGGTGCTGGGTGTTGTAAACGGCGTGCTCATCCTTATCGCTGCGATGAAGGGTTGTTGCCGGCGCTGTCGAGATGAAGACGAAGCCTGAGATCAATCAAAATTACTCGAGCGACTTGGCGGCTTCGAGAATTTGCGACGGTCGAGCTCTGACCCAATAGTTTTCGGTTAGCATGCGCCAGCGCACGGTGCCCTTTGCGTCGATCAAAAATTCGGCGGGACGCGCAATGTCATGTCCTTTAATTCCCTGCCCCGCGTGAACCAGATCGTAGCGACGAATGGCGTCCAGATTTGGATCGGACAGGAAGGTGAAGGTATAGCCCGCTTTCTGACAAAGGTCGCGTGATTCCTCGGGCGTATCTACGCTGATGGCGACCGGACGAATTCCAGCTTCATCAAACTCGGCCACTCTCTTCTGAATGCTCCGCAACTCGGAGTTGCATAGTGGTCACCAATAGCCGCGATAAAAAACGAGGAGCGCGCCCTTCGGCGATCTGCCGTTGATTGGTTGTGACAAAAGATCGGTTAGCGAAACCGCCTTATTGGCCGTGTCCTTCAAGCTGAAGTCGGGCGCTTTCTGATTGACTTGCGGCGCGTTTGTCGAAGCAGGCAACCAACGCGACGCGATGAACGACGAAAAGATGAACATCGCGAGTATCAGAACGCTGATAAGCGCGATCGCAGGCGCGATGATCTTGGAGAACAGACGACGGCCGGGTGCGAAAGCCCGCCGGACACCTATGAACAGCAGCGCAAACGAGATGATGAAAAGTGGGATGTTGACCCAGGGAAAATCTCGCGTCGCTTCCCAGTTCGTGAAGATGAAGGGATAGCTGAGAAACGAGAAGACGCAAAGGATGAAGCCGATCCAGAGCGGCCAATTAATCTTCTTCATGACTCTCCTTGTTTCTATCACCCTTCTCCCCTTGGGAGAAGGGCCGGGGATGAGGGCTTACGACGGTCTATCTTAATGGTCGCGAAAAGCGAGAGATGAGTTTGCTCGGAGCGAACTCATCTCTCGCAGTAAACATAGAAAGCTTCACGCTAAGGCCCTCACCCTGACCCTCTCCCAGAGGGAGAGGGCACTCGATGACTTCTACTTCTTCGCGTCCATCCAGTTGTCGCCGATTCCGGTCTCAGCAATCAGCGGCACATCCAACTCGACCGCGTTTTCCATTTCGCGCTTGAGTGTTTGCGCGACGTGTTCGGCTTCGTCCGCGTGACACTCAACCAGCAATTCGTCGTGCACCTGCATCAACATTTGCGCGGTTAATTTCTCGCGGCGAAAAGCTTCGTCAGCATGGAGCATGGCGATCTTCACGATGTCGCTGGCCGTTCCTTGAATCGGCATGTTGATGGCTTCGCGCTCCGCGGCTTTGCGAATATTGGCATTGCGATCGTTGATGCCTTGCAACGGACGGATGCGGCCATAAAGCGATCGCACGTACCCGTGCTCGCGCGCCTGCACCGGAATCTCATCCATGTAACGACGCACGCCTTTGTAAGTCCCGTAGTAATCGTCGATCACCTTGCGTGCTTCCTGCCGGCTGATGCCGACGCGCTGCGACAGACCCCACGGCTCGATCGCGTAGGCGATTGCAAAGTTAACGATCTTAGAAAAGCGTCGGGCTGCCTTTAGCTCTTCATCAGTCTTCGCATTGAAGACGAGACGCGACGTACGATTGTGAATGTCGTCACCCTTCTGAAACGCATCGAGCATGACTTCGTCGCGCGTGATGTGCGCGAGCAGACGCAATTCGAGCTGCGAGTAATCAGCCGAGATCAATTTGTTGCCGCGTTCGGCCACGAACGCGCGCCGGATGCGCCTGCCCAGTTCGGTGCGAATCGGAATGTTCTGCAAATTCGGATCGCTCGAAGACAAGCGGCCCGTCGCAGCCACCGTTTGATTGAGTGAGCCATGAATGCGCCCGTCGGCTGCGACTTGATGAGGCAACGCGTCGGTGTAAACACTCTTTAATTTCTCCAATTCGCGATATTCGATAATCAGCCGCGGCAGCTCATGAGTCAGCGCTAATTCTTCCAAGACTGCTTTGCTGGTCGAAACGCGGCCCGTCGAAGTCTTGCGGCCAGAGACAATGTTGAGCGATTCGAAGCATTCGGCAACTTGCTTCGGTGAGTTGATATTGAACGCGCGGCCGGCGAGTTCGCAGATACGGCTGGTCAGCTTTTCTAATTCTTCGCCGAGATAGCGCGACAATTCCGCGAGCACTTCACAGTCGACGCGAATGCCCGCGCGTTCCATGCGATAGAGCAACGGCGCCAGCGGTATTTCGATCTCGCGATAGATGCTGTTGAGATCTTTTTCGTCAATTCGCTCGCGCAACCGGGCCGCGACTTGCGCTGTTAGATCCGCGACCTCCGCAGCTTGCCAAGCCGATTCACTCCAATCAGCAGGCGCCGGTCCGCCGCCTTCGACGCCGACAAGTTCGCGCGCCAAATCATTCAGTTCATATTTGCTGCGCGATGGGTCGAGCACGTATGCGCCAATCAGTGTGTCGTCACTCACGCCGTTCAATTCGATTCCAAGCGGCGTTAGCAACGCGATCGCGCGCTTCAGATCGTGAACTGATTTTTCAGCGAGACCGTTCGTCAAGAGTTCGCGCAGTTGATCGATGGCGGCGTCTCGTCCATTTTCGAAATTTGCGAGATCGACGTACGCCGACTCGCCGGCCCTACCTGAGAACGCGATTCCGCGGGCGCCGTGTTCATCACGTTCGCTCTGTTGTTGGCCGGCGCCGGGTGACGAAGAATTCGACAGCGTCATGCCAACCGATTCGGCCTGCCAAAGCTTTTCCAGCAGCGCCTCGAGCGCCGCCTTAGTTCTAACGATTGAATAATGGCGCTCCGTTGTTATGACGGGCTTGGCAGCGTCTGCAAATTCGTTCGAAAGATTTGTGAATTCGAGTTCCTTGAATAATTCGTATGCGGCGGCGCGATTAGGCGGCTTCGTTTGTAACTCGTCGAGATTCAATTCAATGTCGATGTCGGTTTTGATCTCTGCCAACTCGCGCGATTTGCGAATTAACTCAGCATTGTCGCGCAGCGATTCCCGATAACGTTTGTTCTTGATCTGTTCCCAATGTTCAAGCGCGTTTTCGATCGAGCCGAAGTCCTGAATAATTTGGGCCGCGCCTTTCGGACCGACGCCGGGCGCGCCCGGAATGTTGTCGATTGAATCTCCCATCAATCCGAGCAGATCGACGAGTTTGTTTGCCGGCACGCCGAACTTTTTCTCGACCCAGGCTTCGTCGCACCATTCGATCGGCGGCACCGGTTCCCTTCGTTTCACAACTTGCGAATTCTGTCGCATGCAGATGACTGTAGGGTCGTGTACGAGCTGGCACATGTCCTTGTCATTCGAAACAATCACTGCTTGCAAACCTTTCTCCGCAGCTTGCTTCGCGAGCGTGCCAATGACGTCATCGGCTTCGAACCCGGTGACGCTTATCATTGGAATGTTGTAGGCCTCACAGAGTCTTTTGATGTAAGGCAATTGCGAAGCGAGATCGTCAGGCATCTGTTCGCGGTTCGCTTTGTAGTCGCTGAACGTCTCATGCCGAAACGTTTTTTCTTTCGATTCAAAAATTGCGGCGATGTATTTCGGCTGCTCGTCTTGAATCAGTTTTCGCAGCATGTTGGTGAAGATATAGACAGCTTGCGTCACCTGGCCTTTGGTCGTCATCAAAGGCGCCGCGCGGTTTGCGAGCGGCGCAAAGTAAGCGCGAAAGATGTGCGACATCGAGTCGATGAGAAAGACTCGCTCGGCCGGTTTCGATCCGGCGGGGGCTTTTGTTTGCGGCATTGTGAGGGGATCATAAGTAGGTAATTTGGGTTACGCAAGGGCATGAATAACCGTTCCTGGTTCAGTTTGGCTTGTTGGGTTCTCGACGCGTAGAGTCGGCTGATTTTAGCCATGGCTTTCAAGCCACGGTTCGCGAGAGCCAGCGGCGTCGTCGCGTCAGCGACGGATGAAATCACGGATCACTACGCGACGAGTGTGATCAGTTGAATGGTTTCCCGGCCTTGAAACGCCTGGCTAAATTCAAGAGAACGTTACGCGGAAGGCCATCGGCACAATCGGACACTCCGAGACAAATCGTTGCAGCTATGCTGCATTGACGATTATGAAGCGTTGCTCCGTTGCCACAACGAATTCTCTAGTTGGCTGATCTTTCTGAAACTATTTTCCGGAACGACGGTTGCTCGTATTGATTACATGAATCTCTCCAGCGCGAGACAGATTACCGTCGCCAAGCCCGTCGAAGTCAGCGGAATCGGCCTGCACACGGGCGTGCCCGTAACGCTCCGTTTGTTACCGGCGCCGCCCGATACCGGTTACGTCTTCAGACGAACCGATCTCGGTGGCTTTGAAATTCCAGCCACCGTCGAGTCAGTCGCTCATTGCAGTTACGCAACCACCTTGATGCGCACCGGCGTGATGCTCTCAACCGTCGAACACGTGCTGGCGGCGCTGCGCGGATGTGGTATCGACAACGCCTACGTCGACGTCGACAACCTGGAAGTGCCGATCATGGACGGCTCATCGGAAGCGTTCGCCGAAATGATCGACCACGCCGGCATCGCCGAACAACCACTGGCCCGGCGTGCGCTGCTCGTCAGAAAAACCATTTCTGCTGCCTCGGGCAATCGGAGCATTACTATTGAACCGGCTGACGTTTACGAGGTCGATTGCACGATCGATTTTTCGCACCCCTTCATAGGCGTTCAGCATCGCACGGTTACTCTTGAGAACGGTTCGTTCGGGCGCGATATTGCGTCGGCGCGAACCTTTGGATTTATCGAAGAAGTCGAAGCCCTGCGGCGCGCCAACTTAATTCGCGGCGGTTCGCTCGACAATGCGATCGTCCTGACAAAGCACGGCATGCTGAATGAAACGGGTTTGCGGTTTGCTGACGAATTCGTACGCCACAAGATCCTCGATATCATCGGCGACCTGGCCTTGCTGGGAATGACAATTCTCGGCCGCGTACGCGCCGAACGAAGCGGTCATCTGCTGCACGCGGCCCTCACCTCTTCGCTGTTGCGCAACCGTTCGGCGTGGGAAATCGTGGACGTGCCGGCAAAAATCGAAGCCGAAGCAGTTGCGTAATCGTGTCAGAAGCCCGATCGTCAGGGAGGGCAACTTCAGTTTAGACACCACCTCAAGTCAATTCCGTGTTCGTCCGCGGTACTTCTGTTGGCTGCGGCCCTCCCGGACGCTCGGGCTTCTGCACAACCATTCTCTCTGCTAAACTCGGAACTTGATTGAAACTTTTTGGTCCACCAGCGCATCTTAGCGTTCGGCTTTGAGGAGGTTTTTCGGGTCTTTCATGAAATACGCAATATTACTTTTGTTATTCGCGCTGGTGCTCACGTTTGGCGCGACTTCGGTTCTTAAAGCGCAGCCCAGGACTTCGACTCCGGTTCAGGAAACGGATGACGAATATAAGGTCAAGACGTACAAGAAATTCGTCGACAATCGCGAACCTTATCCCGCCGTTGCCTACCAGGCCGCCAAAGACTACATGGCGAAATACGGAAAGGAAGACGATCAATACACGCGCTACTTGCGGACTTGGATTTCGGCTTACGAAGAAGACTTGCGCAATGCGCGCCTGGCCGCAGAGAAGGCTGACCGCGAACAACAATTGCTCGGCAGTTTTACGAACAAAGATTTTGCCAAGGCATTCGGGTTGGCAAAGCAAGTGCTTACCGACAAACCGGACGATGTGAAGGTCCTGATCGCGCTTGGCTACGGCGGCGTCCTGGCGAGCGAAAACCGCAACGAAAGCTTCAACGCTGATGCTGCGCGGTATGCTGAACGAGCGATTCAACTCATCGAGTCAGGCAAGGTACCCGAGCCCGATGCGAATCAGAATCCCTGGAACCCTTTCAAAAATCGAGAGGATGTGTTGTCTTCCCTTTATTACGCGCAAGGTTTCTATGCACTGAAACCCAAACCCGAAGCCGCTGTCGCGCCTTTTATTAAAGCGCTCCAGATCGATAGTGATCGACGCACCTCGTTGGCCTATTATTATTTGGCGGTGGCTTATCAAAACGGCGCGTACAAACGTCTGTCGGACGACTACACCAAACGCTTTGCCAATCAAGCCGAATCTGCGGAAGGTAAGACGGCCCTGGAAGCTATCAACAAGGTCATGGATAAAATCATCGATGCTTACGCACGCGCTGTTGCTTTGGCGCAGAAGGATCCCCAACAGGCGGCGGCTATGACTTCCTGGCGGGCGCGCTTAACTGACTTGTATAAGTATCGGCACGATGGCTCAGAGGTCGGTTTGAATGAATTGATTGCCGGCGTCCTGGCGACACCGTTGCCGCAGTAAGCAGCGCCAGCATCCACGCGTCAGAAGGCCGACCGATAAGGGAGAAAGCAGCCTGCGAAAAGACCAGGTCTTCTTAATCAACAATCGCGGATGGAAAGGGGCCCTTGTTGCGCTCGGGCTTCCGACACCGCTCCTTGACAACTCACTTCCAATCATTAGAATCGAAATTTCTTTGATAAGCGGGAGTAGCTCAGTGGTAGAGCATCGCCTTGCCAAGGCGAGGGTCGCGAGTTCAAGTCTCGTCTCCCGCTCCAAATTCGAAAGTTTTCGAAGGCGGACGGATGAAGAATAGGTTTTCAGTTTTTGGTTTTCAGTGTTGGCGCTAAACCCGGCCAAGCTGAGAACTGTAAACTGAAAGCGGTCTTAAGTTCTTTTCATCCTTCCGCCTTTATCTTTCATCGCAAGCTTCCGGGCGGCGTAGCCAAGTGGTAAGGCAGAGGTCTGCAAAACCTTTATTCATCGGTTCGATTCCGATCGCCGCCTCCAATCCTTTCAACAACTTACAGACAGTCACCAACCTCAAGTAAATTCTCACTGTGGGGGAATTTGTGGGGAGTGTTTGACCAAAAGCACGTTAATACCGCACGGGCAGTGAGAAGTATAATCTGCGTATGCCACGGGGAACACGCTCAAGAACGCCGGGAAGAAACGACGAGAAACGCAAGCTTCTTGAGTCGCTAACGCCGCAAGATTTTCCGTCACTCATTGGTGACATACTCTATTTTTCCAAAGGGCATCGCCACGTCAAAGTCATGGACGGCCCTGGCGACGGTTGCCGCGATATCAAATC
>DASQYL010000506.1:0-9149 GCA_035639235.1 Pyrinomonadaceae bacterium
TCGTGTTCGCGATCGACGTCTCCGGCAGCATGACACCGGAAGAAATCGATCGCGTCAGCGATGCGATGCGCGAGTTCTCAAGGCAATTGGCCGATCATCCCGCGACCTTCGCGTTGATGACTTTCGGCATGCACGTCAAGACGATTCAATCGCTAACCAGCGATCGCGAGAAACTCGATCGCGCTTTCGAAAAGTTGTCACATGAACCGAACGGCATGTCGACGCACGCTTACGACGCCGTCGACGACGCCGTACGCATGCTCGCCCGTCACGCCCCGCTGACCAAACAACATCAAATGGTCAAGCGCGCCGTGGTCGTAATCACCGACGGATTCCCGGTCGGCGATGTCGTCTCACCTGAGACGGTGATCGAGCGCGCTAACGCTGCCGACACCAGCGTTTACGTCGTCACGATGCCTTCATATACACGCGTGCTGGCATCGACGAAGATGATGCCGCTGCCGACGCCGCTCGATGTCAGCGGTCTGGTCGAGAAGACCGGCGGTCGCAGTGTCTATGCCGATCAAGGAGATCTTGGTCCATTGTTTCGGGCTATTGCCGAGGAAGTTGCCTCGGCTTATGCGATTGGTTTTTATCCACCGGTTGAAAACCGCAAGGACGGCAAATTTCACACGATTCGAATTGAAGGACCGGCAGGACTAACCTTGCGGCAGAGTAGGACGGGCTATCAAAGCCAAACTAAGTGATGAGTGATGAGTACTGAGTGATGAGCAAAGCGCGCGTCGCACTCATGACTCATCACTCACAACTCATCACTTAATATTCATCCTCATCCTCGTCTTCGTCGTAGTCTTCTTCTTCAACAATATCCAACTCGACGGGATCGAGGCCGACGACTTCCAACTGCACGCCACACTCTTCACATTCCACCGTCTCGCCTTTATCTGCGTCAGTATCCACGTGGACATCGGCTTCGCACTCGGGACAGGTTCCGGTCGGCACTACTCAATACCTCCAGTGAGATTCTATGTAGTCAGTCAATCTAGCGGCGCTTGCCAAATTTTGCAATAGCATTATGCGTGTCAAGCCACGCGCTCAATTTTTCAATTGAAATGGGAAGATAAACAAACTCACAGCGCGTGTCAGGCCGCGCGCTTATGCGAAGCGACGGCGAAACATGCAATCATGACGAAGCCGATGAGCGCGCCGACAAGTCCGCGATACAGAGCACCCGTCGTGCTTTGAAAATTGCGCGGCGCCGAGGTGGGCTCGTCCGTCACCGTGAAGTAATTACCGGCGCCTCCGTTGGTACGCAACATCCGCTGCACTTCTGCGGAAGTTAGCGGTCGCGCGCCCCGCCGGCCGAACACCGCAATCTGATTTCCGCTTTCGTCCGTCGCGCGATCGCGATCGAGAGCTTTCGATACTGCCAGCGCTTCGCCTTTCGTTTTGTAAGTCGCGACCAGTTGCGGCTCCGGACGCGGGCTGAAGCCGGCGTAAGTCGGCATGGTTTCCGGCGAAGTCAATTGCAATATGCGCAGTCCATTTTTTCCGTCAGCCACGTAGGCGAATAGACTGGCATTCGTCATCGCGATCTTTATCTGACGCGCATCGTTTAGTTTGCCATCCGCATTGAACGTTTGATCGAGCCGCGGCTTCTCAGGATTCTTTACATCGACGATCGCGATGCCGTCTTTTCCAGCGGCGACATATGCGTAGGTGCGCGCGACGTAAACATCGCGGGCTTGCCGCAAATTAACCGTTGCTTCTTCGATTACCCGTGCGTGCTCCGGTTCGCTAACATCGATCACTCGCAGACCATCTTCATCGGCCACAAAAGCGTAACGAAATTGAATCGCGATAGCCCGTGGATGATTCATTGCAATTTTGCGGACAACTGTAGGGTTTAATGGATCGTTCAGACTAACGATCACTAATTGAGTCTCAGTAGTGATATAAGCATTCGTTCCCGCAATCGTGATGTTGTTCGCGCCACTCAGCACGCCATCGGGATTGAACGCGCCATTCGGATATTTCGATTCGTCGAGCTGCCGCTTCAGATAATTGTTCAACGGATCGCCGTCGAGTAGCGTCGCCGCATTAACGAGGATCAATCCTTCGTATTTGTCGAGTACGTAAAGATATGCGTAAAGCGGGTGAATTGATTGTTCCTGATTAATCAACTGCTCCGGCGGTAACTTCCCTGCTTCATCGGGCGAAACCATCTTGCCGTCCGTTGTCATTCGTGAGCGCGCCGGATCGACTGCGAGCGTCGAAGGCACAGCCACCGCCGTCGCGTACTTTGTCTTCACCCAAAACTTCTGACCAAAACGTGAAACCGGCGCGGTCGTGATCCGTTCCGAAAATCCTTTCTGATCGATCTCGGCAACATCGTAGACACGCAATCCACCTTCACCTGCTGCGACGTAGGCATATTCGCCGCGCAACTGCACACCCAGCACGCGCGGATTTCCTTTGTGCTCGTAAGCTTCTTTCAATTCGCGGCCGTCGTTGACGAACTTCTGATAATCGTTCGGGTAGGCAATCTTCTGCAGAGTGCTTCCGATTACCGCCTGCGGCTCCGATCTTTCCGTCGCGACGACCACTTGCAGCGAATCATCCGCCGCGACGTACACGTAGCGGCCCATGAAATTCACAAAGTTCGTCCCCTGCAAAAGCAACTGGGCCATCCATGCGTTGTTGTCGTTCTGCTTCGACACGTGGCAGTCGGTGCAGGTTTTGGTTTCCGTCGCGCGCACCGTGTGCGGCACATGCGTGTTGAATGTTTGGCCCGAGAAACCTTCGGCAGAAACTGTCTGCTGTTGCGAATAGATCCATTCACGATTTTGATTTTGCGAACTGACCAGCACCGCGCTCGACGAACGCACCGGCGCAATCCGATTACCCGTCACTGTCCCATCGCGTCCGAGCATGAACACGTCGTCGCGCAAGACCTGATAGTTATAGGTCGTAAAGTTTCGTGAGTTGTCTCCTTCGAAGTGACGATTCGGCATCTTCCGGTTCGCCTGCATCGACAAGTGACACCCGAAACAACTGGTCATCCACGATGAATGACAGGAGAAGCACGTCATGTTTTCATCGCGATGCGCGAGCTGTTTGTTATCCGCCGGCACATCACCCCAGGTCGCTGCGTCGGTGCGCATCGTCTTCGCATAACGAGATTTGACGCTGTAGTCTTCCGCGTGCGGCGCGTTCGGATTGATCGTATCGATGGTCTGCTTCACGCGCCACCAACGCCCGGGCACGACCATCGAATTTTGAATGATGTCGCCGGTCTTCAACTGAATTTCATTTCCATTTTCATCTTTCTTGGTCGTGTCGCTGCGAATCCTTTGGAAGAGCAGGACACGCCCGCCTTCGGGATCGCGAAAGCGAATCGTCGCCAGGTTTCGTCCTTTGCCCTCTTCAATTTTTCCGTCTTTCGCAGAAACCCCGGCCGCAAATCCGGAACTGACGAGCGTCGCGCGTTCGCGAATCGTGCCATGACAATCGATGCAGCCGATCTCGATCGCGGCGCGCGGTTCGTTATAAAGAATGCCGTTGCCGTGCGCGTCCTGGCGAAAATGACAATCGACGCATTGCATTCCTTTCTCGAGATGAATGTCGTTGAGGTGAACTGCCTTCTTGAATCGATCGGGATCGTCGGGCGACACGACCACATTCTTCGCGTCGAGCAAATTCCCTTCCCGATCGCGTTTGAAGACTTCGCGAAATATCCAGCCGTGGCCATGAAAATCGGCAAACTGCGTCCGCTGGAGCTGTGAATTGAATTCAGCAGTGCCCGTCTGGTTCAGAAAATCAGGCTCGGACCACAGGCCGCGGAGACTCGCCGCTTCGGGATTGTTGTTCAGCTTCCGTTGTTCTTCCGACTGCGAAGGATCGTGTTGCTGTGTTGGGTACATTTTGTCGCCGTCAGTTTCGTTGTCCCACCACATCAGGCCGAGATACGACGCGACCATGTTTTCGCCCGGATGCATATGACAGATCATGCATTGCGACGTCGGGATGCGGCTCGTGAGTTGATGTTTGATCGGATGGCCCGATTCGTCTTTGCGAATGCTGACGTCTGCCGATTGCGATCGCCCGAGATTTCCAAACGAGCTATAAAATGCCGAATGACGCGCGTCGCGATCGTTCGCGTAAATCACATGACAGGCGGTGCAACCAGACGAACGATAATCGCCGGCGTGATTATTCGTGCCGAGAAAATTCAACGTCGGATCGAGCAGTCTGGTTTTTTGCAATCCGAGATAAACCGGATCGGTCCGCTGTGACGTGCCGAGCCCGCGCGCGCTCAAACCCTTGTCGGGCTTGCCTGCGTCTTCGTCTCTATCCGGCAAACCAGTTTCTAAACGTCGTTTACCCCCGCGTTCAAAAACGCGCAGAATATTTCCCGGCTGTGAAATCTCCCAACGTGGAAGTGGATCGAGAAACGAGAGAATGCCTTTGAGTCTTTTCTGATCGTTAGTTGGTTGTGGAATTTGAATCGGGGTCTGCGGCGCGCCGCTTGCGCTGTAACTCTCGCCGAAAGTCGCGTCCTTGAGAGGATACCCGCCGTTGTTGTAAAGCGCCGCGCCCCAAAGCATCGCACCATGCCGCATCATGCTCTTGCCAACCGCGGCCGTCTCGCTGCTGTGACAGTCCGAACTGCCACAGGTCTTCTCCGCCACGCGCAAGTCTCCCGGATTGATGAAGCGAACGAACTCGAGACTCTCGCGCTCAATCAGCGGTCCGGATCGTTCGGGCACATGAAATTTTCGGTCGCGCATCCATTCGCGCGGAAAGCGCGGTTGCACATGCGCTTCGTCTTTGGTCGTCGCAACTGGATTGCCGCCGTGACACGCGGTGCATGTGAGCCCAAGGCCATCTTTGCCGTTATCCAATTTGTCCAAAGCTCCGGCGACTGTTGGGCCATATCGATGCATCGGCTCGATCTTGTCGTGACATTTCAAACAGCCTTCGAGCTGCATCGTTGCCGCTGGTTTCTGCTGCGCGCTGGTCGAAGATAAGACAATTGCCACAGAGACACAGAGGCACAGAGGAAGAATCAGCCACAAATAAACACGGATCGACACAGATCTAAATTTGATTTCTTTAATCTGTGCAAATCTGTGTAAATCTGTGGCCGTTCTTCTCATACCTTAAAAAACAAACTTCGCTTGCGCAAACAGATTGAAAAGCAGCTTACTCGGATTGATGTTCACGCTGTCGGACGTGCAGAACTCGATCAGGTTCGCCGGACAATCTGTGTTCGCGTTTGTGTAAATGTCGCGAAAGCCGCGGCCCGGTTTCAAAGTCGCCGCGCCGAACGTCAGCGTCACGTTATTAATCAGGAGCGGACGATAAGCAACGCCCAGACTTAGGTCCCAACCAATTTCGTGGCGAATTCGATTTTGAAACAACACGTATTCGAGGGGCTCGGTGCGATGAAATCTCAGATAATTAACATTGAAAACCGCTTTGATTCGGTGCGTGATCTCCGCATCGACGCCGCCGTTGTAGATAAAGATTCCGGGATTTACAAAATTTGCCTGCCCTTCGATCTTGCTGCTGCGCAGGCTGGGCAGAATGCTGTTCGGCTGGACGAGTCCGACACCCGTCTGCGTCAAGCGGATTCCGTTGCGGTTCCAAAATGAAAATTGTCCGCCGACAAAATTCGGATCGTCGAAGATCGCATCGAATCCGTTGGCTGTTCCATCGGTTGGATTCTTGTCTCCTTGCGCAAAGAAAAACGCTCCGCGAAACCGGAGGTAATCATGATCGATCGATGCTTCGACCGCGGCCATGTTCGAACTGACGCGCACCGGTCGCCCAGCGATCGGATTGCGCTCGTCGTGTCCGAACGCGTAGTAGTAGCTGTGCGTCAGGTTCAAACGGCCGATGTGCCCATCGCCGTTGATGCCGACATAACCAACCTTGATCGCGTGCGGTCGCACGTCGCCAATCAGCGCGGGCCTCACCAGAAATCCATTTCGATCGTACTTCAGGCTGCGGCGGTCATCGTTGTAGAGCGTACTCGCTTGAATTGTGTACCCCTTCCTGATGAAGTCCTGACGAAAAATATTCGCGACATAAACGTTCTGATGTCTTCGATCGAAACGATTCAGGCCGCTGTTTGTGTCCTTTTCGAGCTGGGCAAAGTAACCGACGTTGTATTGATAGCGATTATTATCAAACGACCCGAAAAGCCGCGTTCCCAAATTGTTGTCTGAGAAAACGAAGCCGCGAAAGTCAGACACGAACGGTTGAATCCCAACGCGCAACGAAACGAAATCGAAGTTCGGTCCCACGTCTTCGATTTTCTTTTCCACGAACGCTTCTTCAAGCGAAAACTGTGTGTCGGTCCGCGTCGTGCCGCGGCGCACGTCGATGTTGACCACGCCATTCTCGCGCGCGTTCAGATAATTCGGCAGACTGAAAGTCGGCGAGATCTTGATGGCCCAATCGCGCGGACGATATGTCGAATCGCCGTGAAACATTTCGAACGTGAGTTGGAAAATTTGATTGACCGCGAGTTGTTCAGGCTTGCCGAAGAATTCTGCGCTGCCGTTGCGTGCGCTGCTCACGTCGGAAGGCTTCGGCGTGCGGCTCAATTCGGTGGTAGTCGAACTGATCGCCGAGAAAATCATGAAGACCTTGTTACCAAAGATCGGATAGTCGCCTTTGAGCCAGCTTTGATTGTAAGGGTCGTACCAGCCTCCGCGGCGAAACGGAATGTCGCGGCCGCGTCCGCCTTTGTCGCCGTAGCGATCGTACTCGGGGAATCCGATGCGCCAACGATCGCGCACCTCGCGCCGGTCCGATTGTGTTTGCGTTTGAGATTCAACGCTGGTTCGCCCTGCCGCGCCGAGCGGCACTCGCGCCGGCACCTTAACAAGCTCCCTTGCCTTTACCTTTTCAACCGCGAAATCGATCTTCGCTTCCTTGCCAGCCCCGACAATCACATTCTCGATCGAGTCCTCGCGCAGGAGCACGTGCTCGCCATAATTTTTTGTCTTATCAAACCTCGCGATGAATGGTGGCTCAACACTGAGACGGTATGCGCCTGGCCGCAAACGCAACGAGAAGCGGCCGCCCGCATCGGTTTCCGCAGTTGTGACTTGACTGGTGACTTGATTCGTCGCGATGACCACGACGCCGCTTGTTGCCGGACTGACCGTGCCGGTGATCGCGCCGCGTCGTTGCGCCTGAACCACCGTCGCAGATGCAATGAAAACGACGGCGGCAAAAAACGCCGGGACTGTGCAATAACGCCTGAAACTACGCGCACACATTGGCTGCTATCAACTTGCAGAGATGGTCTGGTCGCTATTAATTAAGACCATTTCACGCGCGCGGGCAAGAAAAATATTTCACTGCCAAACAATAAGTGATAGATTTCTCGCTCCTCCTCTTGCGATCCAGCGATTGATTTTGGACTTGTTGCACGTCGATGTTAGCCAAATGTTTTCGACGACGCTCGATTTATTTCGTGCCGCTGTTGTGCCTGCTGGCGGCATTCGCGATCGCAATTCGGCTTGATCGCAGCCACGCTCAATCAAGCAAAATCACTCTCATCAGCGACGAATCGTCCACGCGCGCGATTGCGTTCGACTCGGTGACGCTTAAGCGAGAGCCGTTCAATCCGACTTCCGACATCACCTGGGGCAAAGATAATCTCACCCGCATCACTTTGTTCGCGATGGGTCTCGGTCGTAAAGCACCACCGGATAACGTCACCGCGTCGGCCCAGGACGGATCGAATCGAACTTACTCGCTGTCAGTCGAATACGTTGGACCAGTGCCCGAACAGGATTGGGCCACGGCCGTAACGCTGCGACTCGACGATCAGATGAGCGATCCCGGCGACGTTTTGATCGGAATCACTTACCAGGGCGTCGCAAGCAATCGCGTGCGCGTCGGCATCGGTCACGTCGGCGATGGCCCACCGGATGACCAAGGCGCCGCGCCGACGCCGGGAACGTTGGCGCCGCCGGTCCAACCATCGGCGACCGCGGGCACGCTCACAACATCTGAGGTACAGACGATCATCGCGCAGGCCGTCTCGGCCGCAGCGTCGATCAATCATCCCGTCACAGTCGCGGTGACCGACAAGGAAGCGAATGTACTCGGCGTTTTCAAGATGACTGGAGCACCTTTGACGACACAGTTTCGCGGCGGCGGGCCTGGACCCACGCTCGCGCCCAATCCGATCACTGGCTTTGTCGCGACCGGCTTGGACGGAACAGTTGTGCCGGCAAAGTTCGCGGCGATCTCCAAAGCCGGGACTGCGGCCTTGTTCAGCACGCACGGCAACGCGTTCACTTCGCGCACGGCGGGCTTCATCATCCAGGAGCATTTTCCGCCAGGCGTCGATTTTCAACCGGGGGGCCCACTTTACGGCGTGCAGTTTTCTTCGCTGCCGTGTTCCGACATCAAAATGCCTGGCTTGCCGCTCGGCCTCAGCGGCGATCCGGGCAGCGCGCCGATTTACAAAAATGGTGAAGCAGTCGGCGGGGTGGGCATCGAAGGCGACGGCGGGTACACAGTCGATCGCGACCCGACGGATTTCGATCAGCCGTTCGAAGAAGTAATCGCGACCTCAGCAGTGCGAGGCTTCGAAGCGCCGTCGTTAATTCGCGGCGATAATATTTTGGTAAATGGAATCCGGCTGGCGTATTTGAACGTGGCAACTCCGCCCGCGCCGGCAACGATCGCCTTCGGCAGTTTGCCCGGCGCGGTCGATCCGCTGTTTCCAATTCGGCCGGCGCAGAATTCTGAATTCACGCCGGCGGTTGTCGGCGGAATCGCCGGCGAAGTCGATACGCGCTTCTTCCCTTTCACCGGCAGTCCGACGGTCACGGCAAATTCGTTGACGGTCGCGGACGTCAACACGATCATTTCGCACGCAGCGCAACAAGCGAACATCACCCGCGCCGCGATCAGACAGCCTTTGGGCAGCAACGCGCGCGTGTCGATCGCGGTAGTTGATACAAGCGGCGTCGTGCTCGGCGTCTTTCGCACGACAGACGCGCCGGTCTTTGGATTCGATGTATCGGTACAGAAGGCTCGAACTGCGGCATTCTATTCAGGAGCAAACGCCGGCGCTTTGCTGCGCGCCGCGGGCTTCGGATCGTATGTCGATCGCGCGAATGCTGATGGATTGAAGCTTGACGGTTCGGTCGCCT
>DASQYL010000507.1:0-7050 GCA_035639235.1 Pyrinomonadaceae bacterium
CGCGACGCCGTTTGCAAAATAGAGATCGCGCAGCAGGACTTTTGTTTTTTTCGTCTTTGGATCGTACGAGAGAAAGCGGCCATTCGGCTGATGCTCGAGCAAATCGGCTTTCAATTCAGTCAGCGGAAACTTGTAGGACGCATCGGTGAAATAGATTGTTCCATCCGCGGCGACGTCGAGATCGTTGGTGCATCGGAACGGCACACCGTCCGCTTCCGCGCTCAAAACAGTTTGATGTCCGTTCGGAGCGATTGAGATTAAGCCGACGATCGCGTCCGCAACAATCAAGTTGTCCCCTGCATCGAAAATCAAGCCCAGCGGCCGGCCCTTGGTTTCGGCAAACAGCTCGGGCTTGGTTCCGTCGGCTTGAAAACGAAAGATGTGCCCGGCTTCGTCGCCGCAGTAGATTCGATCCTGCGAATCGAACGCGACATCTTCCGGTTTGTTTCCATCGATGCGCAGCCTCTCGATTTTCGCCAGCGCAGAATTCGGCGCATACATGCCCGTCAGTTCAGGCGCCGGCGGCGGGATCCAAACTGCAGGGTTAATTGGTACCGGCCAAAGCAGCAGGTAAGCGAATATGAGAACAATGACGGCGATGAGAGATCGGAGGATGGTACGTTTCATTAAGAAATGATCGTGTCAGAAGCCGGAGCGGTAGCGACGGGATCAAGTAGCAGCTCAGAATTAATCCTGATCCGGTCCTTACCGCTCCCGGTTCTGACACCCTTAGCGTTCGCCGCGAGCTGCCTCGACCTGGCTTTCGAGTTCGACGCCCAGCTTTCGTATACCCGGTTCACTCATTGGTTCGAGCCAGCGCATCGCTTCCTCGATGACTCTCCGTTGATACTCGGGAAAGTTAGGCTTGCCGGCGACGCAGCCAAATTCGCCGCGATAATAACCGGCCCGTGGCGGCCGCACGCGTTCCATCGCGACGCGGCTGACCGAAGTGATCACCGTGGGAATGCCTGCTTGTTCGATCGCGCGCGCGGCGAGTCCCATTGATTGATGACAGAGTTCCGATGCGGGAATCAATAACGCCCCCTGCACACCGTAATAGTTGAGACGGTCGACGAGCTTTGGCAGAGCGGTTTCGGCAAACGTCGCGGCCTCGGGAATAAAACCACAGAAGCTCCAGAAGACCGAGTTCAATTGCCCGATCACGCGGTTCGCTTCGAGTTCCAACAGACGAGTAAGCGGCAGTTGCGAATTCATATCTTCGCGCACAAAGCGATCGTCGTAGCCGCGGGCCGCGAATTTCAGATCGCGCGCACGGATCTCTGTCGGAATCTCGCGCACGCTCATGTCGCCGTCGGCACTTTTGATATCGAAAGAATCTGTGCCGTCGATGTACGCGCCGGCGGAACTAATCAAAGCGAGGTTCATCAGCGGCAACGCGCGTCGCGCTGGCGTGAAGGGCGCGCGCTGGTTTTCTACAAACGGATAATTTTTGAGATCATCACTGGCGCGGCGCGAACACCACGATTTATAGCGATCGCGCCATTGGTTCGATTGTTCGATGATTTCCATTTAGTTTTTCGCGCCCTCCCTTACGGTCGGGCTACTGCCCCAGCTCGCGATCAGGAAGGCGACGAGTCCCGCGATCAAAGCGACGCCCATAATTGTCACCGAGTAGCGATGAAGCGAATCAAACTCGAGGCGCCGCGTGTCCGTTGCCGAAACTTGATCGATAATGCCCATCGAAGCTCGCAGCGCCAACATTCGAGCTGAAATTACCCACTGGCTGACGCCCGTCATAATAGCCATTATCGCCAGCGAAATCACCTCGGTAACCTGGGCCAATCTCGTCCGAGTCCGATTTACGAAGAACGCGGTGATTAGCAGGAAGAGCGCAATTTCAAATCCGCCGCGATTAATAAAACCGAGCAATCGCGTGACGATTGATCCGGCAAGTTCATTCGCATTCGTTAGGCCTGCGCCGCGCAGCACGTTGAAGAGCGCGGGCGCTACTGCGGCGCCAAAAAAGACTGCGGCGCCGAGCCAAAGCCCGAGCAACAACAAACGCAACTGTTTGATGATCGAAGTCACGTGCAGTTATCAACAGGCGTTAGAGTACCAACTTCAGTTGGACTCTTTTTCATTCATCGAAAGCCCGGCTGAAGCCGGTACTCTAACGCCGGTATCCTTTGTTGATTGCAAACGAATCACCGGCGGCTCGATCGGCGGCGGCTCGATCTCTCGCGGATCGGGAACAGTCAAGAGCCACGAGAGCGCCCGATCGAGTTGCGCCTGATAATCGATCAAATCCAGCGACATGAAAACCGCCTGATCAAGCCGCGCGAATTTTTCTTTTGCCATTAAATACATTCGCCGGGCGGCGCCGGGGCGTCCGATTTGCAGATGATGAAACGCCACGGCAGATTGAATCATCGCCTGCAGAAACAATTTTTCATCCGGCGCGACTGGTCCCATCCAACGCTCTTCCCACGCGTCGTGCGCCGCGTGATATTCACCCGCATTGTATAGATCGATCCCCGCAATGTACTCGATCGGATATGCGAGAAGGTGTTCTTCAGAATAATACGCAGCAGACAACATCGGGGTAAATTGTATCCCATCGATTGGCTCGTGTCAGAAGCCCGACCGTCAGGGAGGGCGCCTTCGCGAGCGCAGCCCTTCGTCAGGCTTCTGACACTTGCGGCGACATTAATGTGATGTGCCAATCAATGTTTCGAGACAGCGAGCCGTTACCTTCGTCCCAATGACCCGCGAGCGGCCATTCATTGTCAAACGTTCGGTCACCGGTCTGGGGGTCTTCGCCACCAAACGGATTCACAAAGGCACAAAGATCGTGGAGTACACCGGGCCACGCGTGCCTAACGACGTGGTCGAGCAGAGCAACGGCAAGTATTTTTTTGGGGTGAACAAGAAATGGTCGATTGACGGCAGCGGGCGGGACAACATCGCCCGATACATCAATCACTCCTGCGCGCCGAACGCCGAAGCGATCATTGATCGCAATCGCGTCTGGATTTGGTCGCTAAAAACAATTGAGCGCGGCGAAGAGATTGTTTACGACTATGGCAAGGAATACTTCGATGGAGTCATTAAAGACATCGGCTGCAAATGCCTGAAGTGCTCGCCGGCGATTCACCGAAACGACCACGCCCGTCGTCGTCGCCGCAGTGGTGGCGTCAGAATTTGAAAGTGGCACGGGCGTCCCGCGCCCGTGGACCGACGCGCAAGATGCGCGTGCCACATTAAAAAGGCCAGAGCTGTCGTCGTCGCCGCAAAACTAAACCGGATTCAAAATGACTATTTCAGTCGAGGGCTGCTCACGCAGTTTGTCGATGAACTTATCGATCTGGTCCTGAATTTTCTCTTCGGTTAAATCGTGCTCAATTCGATCGTGCTCTTTTTCGAGCGTGGGAACGATCTTTCCGCTGCCACGCTGCGGCCCGAACTCTTTTTCATAACGATCTGAAATTTCTTTCGCGCTTATCAGGGCGAACGGCCTAAAGCGAAAATCGATGTAGCGCTCCATCATTAAGCGGTCGCGCAGAATTTGATCGAGTTGATCGCTGCTCAACCCGACGCGTCTCATTCTTTCTTCGAGACGCGCGCGCGAACCAAACATCTGGGCCAATTCGTTGCGGCGCGTGGTTACACTGTCCTGGAATTCCTTTTGCGCCGCAGGCGTTTGGATCACCGGCAGTTTCCGCGCTTCCTGCAAGACGAGGATTTGTTCTTCGAGCCGGTCGAGGGCGTCATTCAACGCCGGTGAAGATGGATGGTCGTTGAAAGGACGAGAAGGTTCCAATGCTAATTGCCAAATCAGATCGGAATAGGTGATGAGATCCGGCATGGTTTGCGAGCCGTTGGTGACGGTCGCGACAGTTTTGTCGGCCACAATCTGCGCAGTGAGCAGTGAGCAGTGAGCAGTGAGCAGTATTACGAGAACCGGCAGAAGGCAGTGAACTATAGGCAGAACGCGGCGGCTCCCCATAACGAGAGCTTGATGAATTTGTTTTTTCTGCTCACTGCTCACTGCTACTGCCTCCTGTTTTAGAACGTTTGTGTAAACCGAAACTGGATTTGCCCCTGGTGCAGACGATAGATTCCCGTTGTCGGTTGGGACGTGTTCAGATTCTGCGGAATTAGAAACTCCGAAGGATTCAACAGAAAACCATAATCGACTGCCAGCGCGCCGCCGAACGGTGTCTTGAAACGAAAGCCCAACCCGACGGTATGACTCCAGCGCACCCGAAGGTTTTGGGCATTGATGTCTTCGATGAAATTGCCGGTCGGGGTGATCGGCTTCGGATGAATAATGTCTCTGATGCTGCGAAAGACGTTGCCGCCGTCGTAAAACGGCACTACTTGCACGTTCGGATTGATCGGCACCCGCGCTTCCAGATTCATGTAGGCTTCGGCGTTCCCACCGATCGGAACAGTGAAGGGATTCACGCCGACGAGCTTGCCCGACGTGTCATGAAATTGTCCCTGCGGCACGATCACCTGTCGTGGTCCGGCCTCTTCAAATCCGAATCCACGCAAGGTGGTCGAACCGCCAGAGAAAAAACGTTCACTTATCGGCAGCAACAGATCGAAATCGTCTACTTTGCCGTTACCGTTCAAATCGCGCGGGTTGAACAGACTCGCCAGACCCAAACTGAGATTGCCCGCGAAGACCGTGTTCCGCAACTGCCGCGATTGATAATACGCATGGTAACTAGTCTCGAATCGCGTGAACGACGTGTTGCCGCCGAGCGCCTTCGCCGCCACGCGCAGATCAGCATTGAAGAATTGTCCGCGGGTCGCGTCCGTCTGGTTGTAGCGACAAACTTCGGCGCCGCGAACAGTTTCATCTTCGCCGTAAATAGTTCCCGGCAGGCGGCGCTCGCATCGCTGGCGCGTGTCGATGACGAACGAAACGCCGGGACCCGATAGCCTAACGACCTCGTCCGGACGCAGGATGGGCTGAATCAACAGGCTTTCGATGTTCTTGAGCCGAACGTCTTCATAGTTGTAACGCGCGAAGAGAATGCTATGAAGACGCTTGCTCATCACGCGTTGCGTTTCAACCGTGACGAGGAAGCGATTGATGGTTGGTTGGCCGGCGGGTTGGCCAAATTGATCGACCGGATTGCCGTGCGCGTCGAGGCGCTCGACAATTCCGTTGGTTCCCTGATCGATCGTCGAACGGAAAAAGCGTGTGATGCTCGAATCGACCAGGTACTGGGCTGAGATGGCCAGCGGCGCATAATCGCGTTTGCGATATTGAAAGAAACGCGGATCGAGAAACTCCAACCGCACCAACTGTTGGCGCTGGCTCAGGCGCAGTCGCAAAGCCGCCTGCTGCAACCGGTTTCTAAAATCGACATTCGTTAACTCGAGTAAGCCGAGCGCGCCAGTGTCGGTTGAGTAGCCGCCGCCGTACTCGACGACGCGCGGTTTTTTTTCTTCGACGTCGATAATGACGTCGTAGCGCTTGATGCCGTTGCCCGCGTCGCCCGCAGGTTGTTGCGTTATCACGACTTGTCGAAACGCATCGGTAACATAAAGCGCGCGCTCAGCGTCGGTAATGCGATCCGCGCGCAGCAGATCGCCGGGCATCAGGGGAATCGCGCGGCGAATCGCCGCTCGTTTCAATTGCTGCGTAGCTGCGTTGCCGGTAACGCCGTTGATAACGATCTCGTTGACGATTCCCTTCGACCCTTCTTTGGTAATGTTGAAGATAACTGTGACTTGCTCATCCTCGCCAACTTTCGGCAAATCGTCATACAAATCGCGCACGTCGGCTTCGATATAACCCAGCCGGGCATACAGGTTGAGTATCTGATCTCGATCGGCGCGCGCCTGAGCGGGCGAGTAAGGCGCGCCTTTGATGGTGGTGATTTCCTGCCGTAGACGTGCTTCCGGAATCGCCTGTTCGCCGCGAATTTGAATGTCGGCAACGCGAGTGAGCGGCCCTTCGGTCACCTTGAAAGTGATAATCAACGAATCCTCGGTCAGCGGAATCGTCGGCACCGACGTGACTTCGGCGTGTCGATATCCGAGGTTTTGCATGACGGCTCTAATCGTGCGGCGATCTTCTTCGAGCATTGCATTGCTCGTAATCCCACGCGCATAACCACCGAGCAACGGCAGAAACGCGAAAGCGCTGGCCTTGCGCGAACGCAGTTGCGACTGCACGTCGCTCAGGCTGATCTTGTTGGTGCCTTCGATGCGGATGTCGCTCACGCGCAAGCGCCGGCTTAGGTTGACGTCATAGTCGATCTTGACGGAATGGTCATTCAGTTTTTCGGGATCGAGATCGTGACAAGCTTCCTCGTTGCCATTCTCGGTGCTGTTTGGAAGCGGCGGCGAAATTGTGCACTTGGGGGTTACCTCGGCGAAAAAGTATCCCTGCTCCTGTAGCTTGAGCTTCACGCGGCGCGCGCCTTCTTCAATCACCGAGAAATCGATGCTGCCCTCGCGCTTTAACGGCAGGAGCTTTTGTTGCTGGCTCTCTTTAAGCTGGTAATTGGGATTCGGAAATTCGATCTGTACTTGAGGTCCAAGCTTGCCGGTCACTTCGAGGTTGATTTCGTTCTTGTCATGGTCGTAGTGCGGCAGCGGATATTCAAGCGTCGGCGCCATGTAGCCCTTGGCGATCAAAGCTTGCTTGATCCGGTTGAAGTCATCGCCCAGTACGTCCTGCGTAAAAGGCGTACCCGGTTGCAGCTTGAGCGTCGACTTCACCGCCGCTGAATCAAATCCCTCAATCGAAATGTTGAATGTCCCGACGCGCGCCTGTTCGTTTGGCGTGATTGCGTAAACCACGATGCGACGTGTGCCGGAAGGGTCGCTGGGATCCGGTTCTTCGTTGTGCTCGACGGTCGCGCGATAGTATCCGTGGTCACGTAAATACGCCTGGATCTCGTCGGCATTTTTTTCGATCGCGGGAATTGAAAAACGGCGGCCCGGCTGTAGCAGATTAAGCCGCGCCCGAATTTCGTCGCGCGCGACCGGCGTTCCGGTGGTTGCCGCAATTCTAATGCTGACGCCAGCGATGACGATTTGCCGCTGCACTACGAAGCGCACTCG
>DASQYL010000508.1:0-12805 GCA_035639235.1 Pyrinomonadaceae bacterium
CGTTGCCATAAGAATGCCTTCATTTCGGGAAACACATCATGCATCCAACCGCTGGCGTTAGCTTTGAGATCACGCAAGACGTCTGCGACAGGAATGTCAGGACGCAGCCTTGCCAAAAGATGAACGTGATCTTCCGTTCCATTCAACTCTAACGATATCCCACCGAGATTGCGTAGAGTACCACCGATGTAATCATAGAGACGTGTTTCGTGTTCATCTTTAATCAGCGGTCTTCGGTCTTTCGTCGAGAAAATGATGTGGTATAGAAGATTTGTGTAGGACTGAGACATGCTTACACTTCAGGGCTGTCGCTCGCTTCGCGAGCTTGATTCCTGTTTCTCGCATTCATACCTGGGGCTTACGCCCCAGGCTTTATGCTGTCATCGGCTTCGCCGACTCTCTCCTCGCTTCGAAGCCATTCTAAGAACTCTTCAGACCACGGCTTAGCCGTTGGTTTGCTTTCGCTACTGTCTTGTTCTCTCTTGGGCAACGTTCCTAATGCACCAAGCGGTAGTCGCAGCTGTTCGCCTCTTGCCATGTCCTTTATCGCAACTTCGCCTTTCGCGCGTTCGTCGTCACCGATGATCGCTACGAAAGGAATTGCGCGTGACGATGCATATTTGAATTGCCTGCCCATCTTGTCGGCTTCCGGGTAGAGATCGACGCGCAAACCGTGATTTCTCAATTCAGTCGCCAGCGCGAGCGAATCGCCAAATGAATCCTCATTCCAGATCGTCACCATCACATCCGCCGACGATGTGACTAATTCCTTTGGAAACATATCGCGTTCGCTCATCACTACAATGATGCGTTCGAGTCCGAGCGAGAAGCCGCACGCAGCCACATCTCTACCAAGAAACATGCCCACGAGATTGTCGTAACGTCCGCCACCACCGAGACTGCCTGCGAGATCGGCGACGTTGATTTCGATAATCGCGCCAGTGTAGTACGCCAGGCCGCGCGCCAGCGTCGGATCGAGTTTGATGCGCTGATCGACGCCGCTGGCTTTGGCGAATTGCAGAATCTGCCGGAGGTCGTCAACGCCCCGCGCGCCGCTTTCATGCGCGCCAATGAATTCAACCAAACGACCAAGCACGTCGGCGTTGTAGGCAGCGCGGGAGCTTGCGGCTTCACCCAGATCAACCATCTGCATCGCATTCTCTATGCCAGCCAAGCCTTCAAAGAAACGCATCAACTTGATCGCGCCTTCGCCTACGATGCCACGTTCATTAAATTCGTGTGCGACGCCTTCTGGGCCAGCCTTGTCCATCTTGTCGAGCGAAATTAGAGCGTCGTTATGTTTCTCGCGCGGCACGCCGGCTTGATCGAGAATTCCGGTTAACACCTGTCGGTGATTCAAACGAACTGTGAAGTCGTTGAATCCCAGCGCCGCCAACGCATCACTTGCCGCGGCAATCAATTCAGCTTCAACGACCATCGACTTAGACCCGAGAACGTCGACATCGCATTGATAGAACTCGCGGAAGCGCCCACGCGCGGGACGATCGGCGCGCCAGACGGGTTGGATTTGATAACGCTTGAAAAATTTCGGTAGCTCGTTTTGGTATTGCGCGACTACGCGCGCGAGTGGAACCGTCAAGTCGTAACGCAGCGCGAGATCGGCTGCGCCGGTTTTCTCATGTTCGCCGCGCTTGAGGATCTTGAAAATGAGTTGGTTCCCTTCCTCGCCGTACTTACCCATCAGCGTTTCTATATTCTCGACGGCGGGAGTCTCGAGCGGCTCAAATCCGTAACGTTCATAGACTGATTTGATGACGCTGATTACGTACTCTCGTTTGCGCACGTCGGCAGGCAAGAAGTCGCGCATGCCGCGCGCGGGCTGTGTTTTTGGCGAAGGCATGAGTCGGCAATGATACTAGAGTTTCGCTTGATACGCCGAGTTGCCGCGTCTCGGGGTAGTGGCCGAATTGAGGTGGCACGCGCATCTTGCGCGTGAGCGCCGGGCGCGGGACGCCCGTGCTACTCTCAAAATTGGTCCACTACCAACGATGCGTCTGAGTTGTAATCGCCGCCGGATCGCTTCATAATCGCGCACATGCCGGAAGCTCAACGGACAGCCACCCATTCGCAGACACTCGTCGTCGATGCCGAAACGTTCTCGTTCGAAACTCTTGAAGAAAAGAACGGCCAGGCAACTGTGATTCGGTTTCCGATCGACGACGTGCGCTATTACGCCGGAGACGTACTGCTGGTGCTGTCCGGCACCGACATTCATTTCCACGGCATGATTGGAAAGACAGAAGACGGCTTCGGCATCGCCTCAGACCCCAGAGGCTCGCTTTTGCCCGCCACGGTGCAGTAAAATCTCCCCCGCTTTGGAATGAAACCGCAGATGTGGCCCGCGGTTTCGGACAGTAAATCGAGATGAAACGTCTGCTCTTCATTGCAGTTGGTTTCTTGGTTATCTTCCCTGTCTCTGTCTCGGGACAATCCGCGAAAAAATACCTCAAGCAAGGGCTCGAACGTTTCAGCCGAAATGACATTGTCGGGGCGGTCATCGAATACGATCGCGCCATTAGCCTGGATCCGAATTATGCCGAGGCTTATTTCGCTCGTGGCAAAGCCAAGCGCGCGGCCGGCGATCTCGACGGCGCGATTGAAGATTATGAAATGACGGCGAGTCTGGAGCCCAGCCTGGCCGCGAACAATCACGATATTACCGAAGCTTATTTGAATCGCGGCTTCATTCGATCGAACCGCATGGAGATCGAGGGCGCACTCGCCGATTTCGATCATGCGATCAAATACGATCCAAACGATGCCGATGCTTACTTTAAACGCGGGCGGGCGTTTCTGATTATCGGAAATGCAAAGTTTGCGATCGCCGATTTCGACAAGAGCATCTCTCTCGACGATCACAACCCTTTGGTCTTTGCCGAGCGTGGTTATGCGCGCAAGACCCAAGGTCAGAACACGGAAGCACAGAAAGACTTCGACCGTGGTTTGAAATTAAATAACGACTTGCGTTTGATGATCGACCTGCATTTGTTGGATTTGCAAATGCAAATTAAAGAAATGGAACGCCGCCTCTCCGCGATCAAGAAGAATATCGCCTGACTTAGCGCGTGTATCCCGCCGGCGCACGAACTTCAAAATCATTTGCCAAAGGCTTAACGTCCAGCCTGTGAAAACCTTTGTTCGGGTGGGTCGAGCGGTAGGTGTAGGCAAGTTGCCGACCCATCAATAAATCGATCTCTTTGAGAAACGGATCGAAGCTCACCGGCGCGGCGGTCCCTTGGAAGAAAGCCCGGCCGCCAGTCTCGTCTGAGAGCCTTTGCAGACAACTCTGACCATTCAGGTTCAGCGCCTGCAAAGAGGTGGCCGCGGGCGGGACGAAAATCGAGTAAATCGCCACGGCGCGGCGTTGGGCCTCGGTGATTGCTCGTTGCAGATCGACGCTCTGGCTGGGATTCGAACTGTCAACACCGCGAGAAACGTCGATGCCGTCGCTCACCACAATCATGGCGCGGCGGCCCATGGGCTGGGAATCAAATCGCTTCAAGCCTTCAATGATTTCGACGTAAGGATTGAATGCGCTGGCACTGGCCAGGCTTTGTGGCGCGCGCACGCTTTCCGCGGCCTTATCTAATTCGTTGGTGAATTTTTTTCGCACGTCCAGCGATCCGGGGCGAATGTAACCTACCATCACCCTCGAGCCACCGGGTTCGTTGCGAATAAAGTTGGCCATGTTCTTGACATCAACCGCGGCCGACGAAACCAAATCATCCTCGAATAAAATTGCCAGAGTCATCGGACTGTCGTACGGCGTGCGCCGCGAAACCTCTTGCTGAAGGTCGCCATCCTCGCGCAACATGAAATCGACGATTCGCATTTCCACCGGCGCCGCGCTGCGCAGACGAATCGATATCGGTATCGTCACCGGCTTCGGCACGCCGCGCGGTTTGCCGTCCTGGGCCGGCACTGAACCGGCAATCAGCAAGCAACACAGACAGGGGAACACGACTCTGCGCAGTGGATTAACCATGATTTGGCTCATGATATTACATGGCGGCCAAAATATAGAACCGCCGCTCGGATGGTTCGTACTGGCTTGGTAATGTGGCCGCGAGTATCATTAAGGCCCGACGATGACCAACGAAATCTCAAAGGACGTTCGCCTGGATGCGCCCGGAAAGCTGACGGCGCGCGAAAAGCGATTGGCGCGCATCTGGCAAACCGTGCCGTGGCTGACGCTCGCCGGCGTCACGGTGGCGCCGCCAGCCGCTTTGTTGCTGATCTATCTCCTCTCAGGCTTTTCGCCGCTCTTCCTGTTGCTCGCGATTACCTCCGCACCGGTTTCGCTGATCGTAGCAATTTTCGTCGCGCTATTTTTGGCCATGTACCGCCGGCGCTGGATGCGAGAGCTTCGTAACCGCCTTGCATCTGATGGTATTACGGCGGACGAAGTTGGTTTCTTTCTCAACGAATTAACGAGTGGCGAGAAGCGTTCACTACGGGACATGGAGAAGAAGCAGCCCCTGCTCGCTGATGCTTATCGCGAAACCCTGGCGCTGCGGCTGAATGCGACGCGGTTGACGTCCAGGGCGCGGCGGGATTTGCTGCAAGTCGAACGGCGCCTCAATCGAGCACGATATCTGCACGCGCCCGATACCTCAGTGCTGCTCGACGAACTCTCGAGAGATCGCGAACGGCTCGAGCGGCTGAAACAGGAAGGCTCGTCAAGGCGAGCCGAAGCAGAAGCTCGTTTACAAATGATCGAAGCAGCCGCGAGTCGCGGCGCGAGCTGGGCGGAAACGAATTACATGCTGCAACGCCTGGACGAAGGCCGAAAGAACCTGCCGATTGGCCTCGAGACGACGCGCGCCGAACAGCAATTGCGCGAAGAAACCGAACGCGAACTGCGGAAAGAACTGACGCCTTAACTCGATGCACGCACGCGGATGGAAATATTTAGGGGCGGGCTATCGCCCGCCTCTAAACGTTGAGAATGGAACCAGGTAGCCCGCATCGCAAGCTGAATTATCGTGGCCCGTTGTAAGGTGCACCCGCACGAATCACCAATTGAGTTCCCCGATCCAAATACAAATCATCAGTCCCTTCGGCGTACACCGAACCGGCGCCGGCTCCCGCGCCGAGCACTGCGCCGATCGCCGCGCCTCTTCCGCCACCAGCAATCGCGCCGATGATCGCGCCGACGGCAGTGCCGATCGCCGCCCGCTCTTCAGTGCGCGTCGTCTGGTTCTGATCGCGAATCATACCTTCCGTATCGACGCGAACACTTTCACCGTTGCGCGGAGTGACGCTCTCCAGTAGTCCCGCGAATCGGTACGAACGTCCGTTGCGCAAACGAATCGAGTCGAAGTCGAGTGTCATGACCGATCGACCCGATATGCGCCCGCTGCGTTGGAAATCGGAAACATGACCGGCGATGATCGCGTCGCGAAATTCCGCCGGCTCGGTAACGCGCAAGCTGAACTGATCGCCCGTCGCCGCCGTCCGTGTCGAGAGTGGAGTAGTCAATACACCCACGACGCGCGCACCGTCGGGAATGATGAATGAATTGGACGCGGCGCTCGGATACTGCACAGTATTCGGATTGTAAATGTCGAAACGCGCTACGTCCGAGGTTCGGTGATAAATGCTGCTCACCTGCACGGTCTGGTTTAACTCGGGCGTATAGATGCGCCGCGTGACCCGCAGCGTCCGGCCGTTGTCCAACGGCTGAAGAGTCACTGTGAATTGGTTTCCGGTATCGCCGTTCGACGCGATGGTCAGCGCATTGCCGCTTAGCGTCGCCCGCGTTTGAATGGTGCGGCCGCTTGGCGTCGTCTCTGTCCGCTCCACGCCATCAGCGTTGAAGGTGACCTGCGGCGCGCGCGTCGAAGCCATTGTCACTGATTGCCCGTGCATGTCCAGCGCGAGCTGGTCCGGCGCATCGAGCCGCCGGCTCACCATGTCCAGGACTCTGGTTCGCTCACTATACGGCAAGTTGCTCGCAGCCCTTTCCGCTATCACACGAGCATTGTCGCTGCGCGCTCGGTCGACCTGATAGGTTCCACTGAGCGTCTGAAATCCATATTGATCTCCATAATTGCCGGGATACGTGGAAGGCGGAGTGTAAGCCGACGTTTGCCACGTCAGGTTAAAAGCGCTCGCCAATTGATTCAGATCTGTTCGGATGCTGTTCCACAGATTTAGGGTGCGCGCGTCGATCGAATTGCGTCGCACAAAGTCATCAATGCTCGTCGCGCGCGTCAGCACGTCCTGCACTTCATAAGTGGTCGCCCGCCGTCGATCGAATGAAACTCGCAAACGGTGGACACTATCATTGAATTCGCTCACAGTCGGCATCGTGTCGCTACCGCCGTATGATGCGGTTGCGCTTTGGCTCCAGTCGCCCATGCTGTTATGGAAGAGATTGGTGCGGTTCTCAAGCCGCAGGATTGTCTGTCTTACCGATGAATAACTTCCGCGATAAACACGTTGCTGCGCCTGGACCAACAGCCCGGCAATCAGCAGGCAGACTATCGCAGACGGCAGTATCAAAAAACGTCTCGTCATTGCTTTGTCCCTCCAGTGTATTTCTTTGTGGTCGGGTGATGAGTTAGCCACTTGGGAGATCAAGTGTTGTGCCAACCAAAACTCCTCAGGGGAACCGGGGAGAGTCCGAGAGTCGTCGATATCAGTTCCGATTCACCCGATGTTTTAAGCCGTTGCCTGCGACTTGACTGACAATTTGATTGCAAAAGAGTACGAAGCGGCCTCAGCGGCGTTTTGAAAACAGGCATGTTATTCTTCGCGTCGGAGGCGTGATGGCGAACAACGAAAATAAAGCGACGATTCATTTTGCGGAAAACGACTTTTTCGTCGGCATCACACCGTCCGGACATGCGCAGACGATCGAAACCGATTCGCATCGCGGCAGCGCGGCGTCGCCGATGGAGTTGTTATTGCTGGCCTTGGGCGGATGCACGGGGGTCGATGTGATTTCGATTCTGAAAAAAAAGCGGCAACACGTGACAGGCTATCGCATCGAAGTACACGGCGACCGGCGCGAAGAGTTTCCGCGCGCCTATACGAAGTTGTACGTCAAACATATCGTGACGGGGCGCGCGGTTTCCGACACTTCAGTCGCCCGCGCGATTGAACTCTCCGATCAAAAGTATTGCAGCGTAGCCGCGACTCTGCGCGGCACGGCTGAGATAGTAACGAGTTATGAAATTATCGAAGATAGCGCGACAGACGCCGCTTGATTTATTGGGTTTGATATTCTTGATCGCATGCGCGATTTCGTCTTTCGTGTCATCGACACACGCGCAAAAGGTGAGCGATGTTTCGCTCGATGCGGTGCGCGCGAGTGACCGCATCGATCGCTTATCGAAGGCGCCCCCGCAACTCACGGCCGCCGAACATCTGCGCCGCGCGAACGTTTACATGGCGAACCGCGCATTTCCGGAAGCCCGCCAACACTTCCAGGCAATTCTCGATAACTATCCGAACGACCCGAACGTGCCGGCGGCGATTTATGGAATCGGCCGCTCGCTGTACATCGAGCGACACTACGAGGATGCACGGCAGATGTTCGAGCGCGTTGCCCAAACTTATCCCGATACGAAAGAAGGGCGTGAAGGATCGAATTTCGCCGCCTCGTCGTTGTTGCGCATGGGCCGCGGCGCCGAAGCCGCTGCGCGTTACGCTCAATACATCGACAAATATCCGAACGGTGAGCGCGTCGACAGCGCTCATCTCAACGTCATCGACGGATATCGTGAGTCGGGACATCCGCAAGACGCGATCGCGTGGATTGAAAAAACGAGGCAGCGTTTCGCCGGCACGCCGACTGAGACGAGCGCGGTCTTTGCGCGCCTCCGTTTGGACATCGCGTTGGGCGACTGGAATCACGCCACGCAGACGGCCGATGAATTGTTATCGAAAGCGATTCCGACGGCGTCGAACACCAGTCCTGATGAAGTGCTGTATTTAAAAGCACATGCGCTGGAACGCGCCGGGCGGACGCAGGACGCCATTCGTTTCTTTGCGATGATTCCGGACAATGCAGATTCGTACTACGGCGGCTTAGCGACGAACCGGCTCGCGGCGATTAACGATGCGGCCGCGCATCAGCGCGCGAGCGAGCGGTCCGACGCAGTGCGCTCGGCAATCGACCGAGCTGCCACAGCTTACCCGGCGCCGTTTAGATTCCAGGTTTTGAGCGAATCGAAAAAGCGCGCATTGGATCCGCGACTCGTGCTCGCGATCATGAAACAGGAAAGCCAGTTCAAGCCGAACGCGAAGTCACCTTCCGCGGCGCGCGGTCTGTTGCAATTGACGATCGATGCCGCGCAGAAGTACGGGCCGCGCGCCGGTTTCAAACAGGTGACCGACGACTCGCTTTATCAACCGGGGACGAACATCGCTTTGGGAACTGAATACATCGCTGAGTTGTCGCGCATGTTCGCCGGCCTGGCAGAAGCAATCGCCGCTTCGTACAACGGCGGCGAAGACAATGTCGCGCGCTGGCTGGGCCGATCAAACCAAAGCGACGCTGGCGTATTCACCGCCGAGGTTGGATTTACCGAATCGAAAAATTACGTCTTCAAAGTCATGTCGTTCTATCGCGCGTACCGGCAGTTGTACGATTCAAATCTGAATCGACGGTAGTGCCAGAACCCCGACCGTGAGGGAGGGCTACGCAACCAAACACAGCCCGAACAGAGGGTCAGGACTCGATTAGCAACGGAGCCCTTGCTGACGCGCGGGCTTCTGACACGCTTACGGTTGCGGACAATATTTCGGCTCGAATCCCTGCGCGCGTTCACGACGATCGAGCACATTCGGTCGCGGATAATCGCGCGGGATAATTCCCAGCTTCACCAATGCTTCGCGATACTCATAACGAATGGTGACCTCGCCCGCTGCTTTCGGATCGAGATCCAGATGGATCCATTGCACGTCATTTCGAACTGATCGTCCGATTCCCGTTGCCGCCGACTCGTCATCAGGCGGCGGATACGGCTGCACGGTCGCTGGTTTAGCTGAATTGGCCGTTTCGCCATTGGCCGCTCTGCCTTGGGCCGGCGTTGACTCACCCCGCGTGCTTTCCTTTGGTGCGCGCCGGTCTTCAGTGCGAAAGATTGGATCGGGCGGCACGGCCTTCATGATTCTAATCGGCGCACGTTCGCGAAAGAACACCGCCGATATCACTCCGAGGTTCGCCGCCTGGCCCAATTTAGCCGCATAGGAATCCCGCTCAGTCGTGAAATAAAACCGCCGGGCATTCTCAGAACTCATCTGCCAACCGCGCACGGTGATTGTGCCATACGGATCGATGACCCACTTGTGCGCATCCCAGGCGCTGGTGTGTCGCGCGTCGATCGTGTTCAAGCCATCGACAGAAAGCGCCACAGCAACGCGTGAAGCGGTCGGATTATGAATTCGCAACTCGTACTCAGCATTCTCAAGCGCCTCGATGTAACGACGGCCGCGGGCTGCGTACTCGGTCGTCGGATATCCAGAGACGAGCACTTCAACTGAGAATCCGTTATCTGTGGCTGCCGGCGCGAGAGGATCGAGCGAAGGCGAATTAATTTCCGCTTCCGCAGCCGCGGAGTGCCTGCCGTACGCCGCGACCCAAACGGCCACTGCGCTCAAGGTGACTACGATCGCAAGGGCCCCGACTATTCTCTTTATCATGTTGACCTCCTGGATAGCTAACCTGACATCGACGGAACGCTTCGGGCGGGTCGTTCTTGCATCGAAATGGGAACAAAAGCTGACAATTTTGGATTTCGCGGGCGCTAAGCTAAAATTCCAGACGCTGCTTCGAAGTTCATACTTGACGACGGCACGCGAGTGCGTTTCAATAGCGCGACCGGAATCCACGAAATATGGCCGAATATGTATTGACTGCGACGAAGACCCAGGCACGAGCCGGCTCTTTTTACGATCGCATCGAGCGCTTCTACGATCTCACCTTCAAGCTAAACGGCTACGGACGGTCGCTCGATCAATATCTGCAGGCCCATCCGTTGCCGGTATTCGAGAATGCACGGATACTTGACGCCGGCTGCGGCACGGGGACTTTGATGCTGGCGCTGTTGCGTACGCTGAGGGTTCCGGTGAAATTGACGGCGGTAGATCTCTCGTCTTCAGTCCTCGCGACGGCGAAGAAATACGCGGCCAGGAATAATCCGAATCAACAGGACGTGCGCTTCGCGCAAGGCAATGTGTTGTCGTTGCCCTTCGCGGATCGGGCCTTTGATTTGGTGATGACCAGCGGCGTGCTGGAGTATGTGCCGCTTGAAGATGGATTGACGGAACTGGCCCGCGTAATCGCGCCGGGAGGTTACTTCCTACATCTGCCGATGCGCCCGACGTTGGTGACGACGCTGCTGGAGTTGTTGTTCAGATTCAAAACGCACCCGCCGGAAGAACTCGCCGAAACAACCGATCGACATTTCCAGGTCGTCAGTCATTACCGCTTTCCGCCTTTTCAAATCATCGGTTGGAGTAAAACCGCCGTCCTCGCACAAAAGATTTAGGAACGCACGCATCCTATTTCACCGGCACCAATCTCAAAATCCGATCGTCATCGCTCGCCGGCCTTCCTCGCCCATCGCGATTCGAAGTTGAAAAATAAATGAACCCATCCGGGCCTTCTGCGACGTCGCGAATGCGTCCGTATTTACCTTCCAGCAGATTCTCCTGACTCAGTACCTGGCGACCATTCATTACCACACGAATCATCCGCGTCCCCACCAAACAGCCAAAAAAGAAATTTCCTTTAAATTGTGGAAACTGCGAGCCACGATAGAACATGCCGCTCGCCGGCGCGCAGGCGGGCGTATATTCGAGAATCGGCGATTCCATGCCCTCGTGCGTCTGTCGATGATGGATGACCGGCCACCCATAATTCTTGCCGCGCTCGAGAATGTTGACTTCATCGCCGCCGCCCGGTCCGTCGAATCCACTTGGGCCATGCTCCGTCTCCCAAAGCAGATTGGTGCCCGGCTGAAAATCAATCCCCTGTGAATTGCGATTGCCGTAAGTCCAAATCTCCGGCCGCGCATCCGAACGTCCCACAAAAGGATTGTCCGGCGGCACGGTGCCGTCGTCATTCAGTCGCAGAGTCTTTCCGCCAAGCGAGTTCAACTGTTGCGCAATCTGTCTTTCGGTCGCATCGCCGGTAGTGATATAGAGCTTGCCATCTGGCCCAAAGCGCAAACGACTACCGGCGTGGAACTGCGCCGCCGGAATGCCTTCAACGATCACCTTTCGATCGACGAAGCCCTCGGGCGTCTCGCGATAGCGCACGACGCGCACCTGCTGACCGTTGTCATTGTATGCATACGAAAGATATAGCAGATGATTCGAAGCGAATTGCGGATGCAAGGCAATACTCATTAGTCCGCTCTCGCCGCGAGGCTCGACGTCGGGGACTACGAAGAGCGGTTGCGGACGCAACTTGCCGTTTTCATAAATGCGCACGCGGCCCGGTCGCTCTGTAAAAAGCATGCGACCGTCCGGCGTCCAAACGATCGACCAGACGACTTCGAGATTGGAGATAACAGTTTCGACTTTGAAGCTGGATCGCGTTTGCGCAGAACTTTCGATCTCGCCTGCGCCACGGCCGCTCGGCGAATGGCTACAAGCAAGCGCGATCGCAGAAACAATTGCAAAGCAGAGAGGTAAAAAGATCATTTGCCATTTTTCATTTGACATTTGTCATTCGTGTATCGCGCATTCAATTTCACATTTGCTGCACTACAACATTTAGACGCGCTTGAGGTCAAAGACAATCGTGTCAATGACAAAGCTCAATGACAGCTGTCAAATAATTTTTTTGGTTACTGACTGATGTATTCATGCAGCAGCTTCAGCTCGTCGCCTTGCGCGCTGAGTTCAACGCGTAGCAGGTCGCGGATTGACAGCATGCCCACCCATTCTTCGCCGTCGACTACAGGTAGGTGCCGGCTGCCGATTTGTTCCATGCGCTCGAGGGCCTGATGCGGGGTTTCGTCGCAACGAATGACTGCGCGGATGGGACTGGCCACCTGCCCAAGTTGCAAGGTCGCGGGATCCGTACGCGGAACCACCACGCGATTCAATAGGTCGCGCTCAGAGAAAACGCCAATCAATTTCCCGGCTTCGTCTAGCACGCATACCGCTCCTATCTTCCGCTGCGACATGAATTGCGCCGCGTCAAATACACTCGCTGACGCACGCAACGAGTAGGGCTCGCGGTCACGGATGACATCTCGAATAAACATCGTAGTGCCCTCCTGATTTCAGTTTAGTTGTTCGGGAATCACTATTATAAAGGAACTTCAAGCTGCTGTCTTCAATTACCGGCAAACACTAACCGGCAAACCCCCAAAAGCTGCTATGCGAAAGTCGCTGCAATCTTTCGATTTCACTCACGACAGCCTTCGGCCGCGTGTAAGGAATTTCGTGGCCGGTCCGGGGCAGCACTATGAGCCGCGACTTGGGCAGTTCGTCATGCAGCCGAACCGCATTTTCCTTTCCCGATACGACGAGGTCTGAATCGCCTGCAAGTATCGATAACGGCGCCTGGATCTCGCTGTAATGAGGGGTGAGTTTGCGTAAGGACGGATTGAACGTCTCGACATCGACTGCATATGCACGCACGTGGCTCGGCTTAGACCATTCGGCCAGCGCCGCACGCAGATAAGCATCAGGGACGGCGTCGGGCGAAAAAGCTTTCTTCAATTCACTGCGAATAACCGACGGAGCCAGCAGCGGCGTCAACATAAAATTCGCCGCGTCTCCAATTACCGGCACGGTAGTCATGCCGGTCAGAAAC
>DASQYL010000509.1:0-12964 GCA_035639235.1 Pyrinomonadaceae bacterium
CCCAAATAGCAGTCTGTACGAAGCCATGGGCTACACGCGGCAGAGCGAACGCAAGTCCGGCCTGTCGCGCAAAGGCAAGGATTCGGGCAGCGGCAAGCCGGCTACGCCATAGCGGTTTACTCCCTCTCCCTCTGGGAGAGGGCTGGGCTGAGGGCATGTAGCCCAATTCACCATTTCTTTTTTCGCGGCGGGACTTCGCAAGAGGTCTCGCCGCTTTTTTTGTGTTGGAATTTCTAGACAGCTTGAGGCACTATAAGCCCGCTCCTAATGCATCTTTACGAAGCTCTCAGCAACTCAGTCAACGATTGGCGCAAGGACAACTATGCGCATGACAAGTACGACACCATCTCTGAAATTCTAGACTGGGCTAAGAACCCCGAAGGGGAAGGCTTTCGACTACGACCGCCACAGCTTCGCGCGCTTGAGACTTATTGGTATCTGCGACTCGTTAAAGAGACGGCTCACGTCTTCGATCTCTATCAAGAGTATTTCGAAAGCCGGAAGGAACTACTTGCGGCTCTCGGAATTCCGAACGCAGCGTTCGAAGAGGTCGACTTCGAGCCGAACTCGCTATGGCGAGCAATAAGAACGAAAGACGAGTTCGTTAAGAAATACAAACTCGAAGCTCTGCGTGAAACTCTTACGCTCGAATATCCGAGTTATATCCTCGCGCTCGCGATGGGTGCCGGCAAAACGATTCTCATCGGCGCGATCTTCGCATCTGAATTCGCGATGGCCTTCGAATATCCTGACGGACCATTCGTACAGAATGCACTTGTTTTCGCACCCGGGAAGACGATCATTGAATCGCTACGCCAACTTGCCGACACCCGCTTTGACCGAATTCTACCGCCGCGACTATTCAAGCAATTTGCGGCTTCGATAAAGCTCACGTTCACTCGCGACGGCGAAAAGGACATTCCCGTAACACGCAAGAGTCTTTTCAATGTAATCGTCACGAACACTGAAAAGATTCGCATTCGAAAGGAAGACATCCGCAAAGGCGACCTGGGTGGACTCTTCGCTCGCGAGAAAGAGGATGAAGCCAAACAGGAGGTCGCCAACCTCCGCTTACAAGCTATTGCAAGCCTTCCTCACCTTGCAGTCTTTTCGGACGAAGCGCACCACACTTACGGTCAATCTCTCAACACTGAACTCAAGAAGGTTCGAAAGACCGTCGATTACCTGGCTGCAAAAACCAACGTCGTCTGCGTAATCAATACGACTGGGACGCCTTATTTTCAAAAGCAGCCGCTGCGTGACGTGGTCATTTGGTACAGTCTGTCCGAAGGCATTCGGGATCAGATTCTTAAAGAAGTTAAGGACGATATTCGCGCATACGATTTCGAAGACAGCGTCGATGACTACGTCGCGCACGTGGTCGAAGATTTCTTTAAAGACTACGGCGAAGTTTCCTTACCCGACGGAACTCCGGCGAAACTCGCGATGTACTTTCCGCAGACAGATGACGTCGCGCGGCATCGCCCGGCGATTGATGCACAACTGGTATCGCTTGGACTCTCGCCAACCCTGGCGTTGGAACATCACACGTCAAACGAGAACAAGGCGGACTTTGATCGCTTTAAGAGCAAAGACTCGCCTCATCGCATCGCGCTCTTGGTTGATCGCGGCGTGGAAGGGTGGGATGTTCCGGCATTGTTCGCGTGTGCCCTGGCAAGAAAGCTGAAGACCAGCAACAATTTCGTGCTTCAGGCCGCATCGCGTTGCCTGCGTCAAGTTGCGGGTAATAACGAACCAGCACGGATTTACCTGTCGAGCGATAACAAGTCCGCGCTGGATAAAGAGCTCACCGAGAACTACGGCGAATCTCTGTCTGAAATTGTGCATGCTGCGAGTAAGAGCCGCACGGCAATTGTTCGCTTGCGAAAGCTGAATATTCCGCCACTGGTCGTGAAACAGATATTTAGGACCGTCGTGAGAAAAGACAATGGTCAGGCGGACTTGCGGCTATCGCGTCCGAAAACGTCCGCCGAAACGACGATGAGAATAACGACCCTAACTCTGAGCGATCAGCGTGTCGCCAAGAGTGTTCTCCAGCAAACTGCGGACACCATTGAAGTACAAACCATGCCGAAGACCGCAGACTCATATGCGGTCGCCGTTGAGCTGGCCGCAGTTTATCGCTTGGATTTATGGGTGGTGCTGGACGAGTTGCGGCGCATTTACGCCAGAGACGAAGTTCCACTTGCCCATTTACCAGAGTTGCAAGAACAGATTGAAAATCAGATAGGCCAATACGAGTTGCATGAAGAGGAGCGCGAGGTCGCACTCGCCCTCGTCAAGCCGGACGGTTTCGATAAGGTTATTGACCCTGACGGAGATGAGGTTTACACCGCTGAGATTTCCTATCCGATCACAAGGGAACATCTAATCGCGCATTACGACAAATGGAAGGATCGCAGCAGCGACTTTGGATTCCATTATGATCCATACAACTTTGACTCGAAGCCGGAGGCGCAATTCTTTGAGACTGTATTGACGCAGCTCAAGATACCGCATGAGGTCAGCGACATTTATTTTGCCGGCGCGTTCACGGACGCGCGCAAAACTGATTTTCGAGTAGAGTACAAAGATGAAGACGGTAAATGGCGAGACTACACGCCCGACTTCGTGATTCGGTGCAAGAATGGCAAATGCCTGATAGTCGAGATCAAGAGTACTCAATATGAAGCCTCGACCAGGGACGATCTGAAGCGTCAGGCGCGCGGCGAAGAAGCGGTTACACGCGAAGGCCGCAAAGCAATCGCGCTTAAGAAATGGACCGAGCTTCAGCCGGAACAACTTAAGTACGAATTGATTTTCGCGTCTAGCGATAACATTCCCTATGACAAGCTCGCGAAGACACGAGATTTTATTAAGAAGTGCTAAATGTGGAGTGCTACGGCTTGACGCAGCTTTGTTAGTCTTCCTGATTATTTACCCATGAGCCCCACCAAGAAGAAGAAATCCAAACCGGCGTCAAGACGCCGCACTCCTCAAAAGGCGGCGAAGAAAAAGGTCGCGCCAAAGCGTGTCGCAGAGCTGGCCGAGCCGAAAAAGACTGAAGTAAAGATCGCGGCCGCCAAGGGCCGCCCGATGCTTACGTGGGTCGGCAAGCATCCATTGCAACGCGTGACCGCGTTTCCAGCACAACTCGTCGAGAAGTTTGATCCGCGCGGGGAGCTGCGGACTGACAAAGATAGCGGCGGCCTACTCTTCCACGGCGACAACAAAGAGGTGCTGGCCTATCTACTGGCAAATGGTTATCGCGGCAAGGTGAATTTGATTTACATCGATCCGCCATTCGATTCGGGTGCGGATTATGTACGCAAGGTGACGTTGCGCGGCGTTTCAGGTGCCGTAAAAATTGAAGGTGACTCCTACACGTTAGGAGAGCAACTTCAGTACACCGACATTTGGGCAAACGATAGCTACCTTCAGTTCATGTATGAGCGGATACTTCTGCTCAGGGAGCTGCTCGCTGACGACGGGACACTCTATTTTCATTGTGATCAACGTCGGATTCATCATATACGCTGCCTAATGGACGAGGTTTTTGGCAGTCAAGGTCTTATTGCTGAAATAGCTTGGCAGCGATCTGACTCCCACAACGATGCTACGTATTTCGGTATCGTTCATGACACGATTATTGCTTATTCAAAATCTGATTCCCCGATGTTCAATCGGATCTTCCTCCCGATTTCGCAACGTACTGCCGATAATTGGTACAAACATTTAGAAGAAGGCACAGGTCGAAGGTACAACTTGGGAAATCTTGTTAGTCCCCATCCCCGACCGAACCTTACGTATCCGTGGAAGGGAATTCGACCTCCAGCCATGGGCTGGCGCATCTCCAAAGAGAGAATGGCCGAACTTGATGCAAAGGGGCTGCTGGTTATCGTCGGCAAGGGGGACAGTCGAACGCTGAAGGTCAAACAGTATCTTGACGAAAGCAAAGGCAGACTCCTGAGCACTTGGTGGGACGACATTAGTCAACTTCGAGGCTACGGCTCAGATGATGAAAAGACGGACTATCCGACTCAGAAACCGGAGAAGCTCCTTGCTAGGATACTTGCCGTGTCATCGAGGCCGGGCGATATCGTACTCGATTGCTTTGTCGGTTCGGGGACAACGGCCGCGGTAGCACAAAAACTTCGCCGTCGATGGATTGCCGCGGACATAAACAAAGGCGCGATTCAGACTACAAGCAAGCGATTGCAAACAATTATTGAAGACCAGATCGAGGCTCAAGAGAACGGATCGAAGCAAACTAAGTTAATCGACAACGACAAGGAAGAGACGCCCAAACCTGCCCAGCTTTCATTCTCCGTCTATCGCGTCAACGATTACGACCTGCAAATCCAGCATAACGAAGCGGTCAATCTCGCCTGCGAACATATCGGCATCAAGCGCACTAAGTCTGATTCATTCTTCGAGGGTGAGCTTGGCAAGAAACTGGTGAAGATCGTTCCCTTTAATCACCCACTTTCACCGCTTGACCTTGAACAGATCAAGAGCGAGCTCGCCGCGCGACCGGAAGAAGACCGAGATGTGACGGTGGTATCGCTCGGCAAAGAGTTGGCGGTTGATGCCTGGCTTGAAGATTGGAATCGCTACCGCAAGCAGAAGGGCTTTCCCAACAAGATTGAGATTATCGAACTGCGCACCGACGAGCGTTATGGGAAATTCTTTGAGCACAAACCAGCACGCGCGAAGGTTGAAATCAAGCGCACTGGCGGGAAAATCAAGATCCGCATCGCCGATTTCATTTCGCCAACCATCCTCGAACGCCTGCAACAACAAGCTGGCGTCTTGTCACCGAAAATCGAAGACTGGCGCTCGATGGTTGATAGCGTGATGATCGATACTGCCTACGACGGCAAAGTTTTTAATGTTGCTCACTCTGACGTACCCGAACGCAAGAACGATCTCGTTCTTGGCGAATATGAACTCGCCGCACCAAAAAAGAAAACAACCGTCGCCGCCAAGATTACCGACATGCTCGGAGAAGAAGTACTTGAGACATGTTCAGTCTGACCTCGGCATTGGTATGGGCTCTCACGATTCAGATAAGAACCTATTAAGTGAAGAGAAGAGTACTCCGCAGCAGGAAGCGAACTTTCGATATTTCGTTAGAGTCAATCGGCTTTTCTATGTCGTAGTACTTGCCGCGGGAACCGTCTTCGTCATTTTTCGGCCAACCGCTCCTCGCGTGGCTGGATTGGTCATCATCGCCGTGATTACGGCAAGCAGTTTCTTCCTCGGGCGAGTCTCTCTACGCGTTTATGGTTTCTCATTCCTCGCGCTGGCCTCTGTCTTACTCATTGTTGCTAAATTAGCCGGTTCGGGATGGCCCATGGATTCCCATGAGTTTGAAATCATGGCGATCTCAAGTAGCGTTATTGGCCTTGGTCTCGTATTTACGAGTAACAGAACCGGCGAACCTAATCCGCGTTTTGAGGAAGCTGCCGGAGTCATGGCAATGATTTGGTTGGCGGGGATTACTGCGTTCGTAATCTGGCGAGGCGGAAGTATAGGGGTATGGATTTCTGCGGAGGCGGCCGCCGCGTTGGCAGATTCGGCCAACAAAAAGTGGAAAACGCGTCTCTCAGTGGTAGCGTTGTTGCCAATTGCCGCTTTGACTGTTTCGTTCTTGCAATTGGGGTGGAAGCCGCAATACAACTCAAGCATTCACCACGCATTCTCGTTCTTTGTCTCGCACAATCATACTTGGATGATCTTTCCGGTGATTAGCGCATTCGGAGCCACATGCCTCGGCGCTATTAATGCGAAGGTTAGTCGTCGGGCTGCAGTACGTTTCGGATTGCTCTTCGCTGGAGCAATCTGGCTGGTTCTATTTCTTGTGGATGCTAGTGAATAGTAAAGAAAACGCGGAAGGTGGTGACGAAGATCGCCGGCGACTTCCACTAAAGCCGATTCACTTTTTGGCGCTTGAGGCGTGAGTTTTCCAGCGCTGGGTTGGCTCTAATTATTCACTGACGCCGTCATCCCACCGCCGTCGAATTCGGTCAGCAATTGGTTCAGCAAGGGCGTAACGTTCTCGAAGTTTTCGTAATTGCGGTTGAGGAGATTCAGCAGACGACGCTCTTTAGTTCCCTCGATCTCTTTCAAGAATGCGCGACAAAAGGCACAGACGACCTGTGGATCGAATTGCGTACCGGTGTTGGCGCGAAAGTCTTCAAGCACATTTTCGAGCGCGAGCTTTTTGCGATAGGGACGATCCGTAGTCATCGCATCGAATGAATCCGCGAGGGTCACGATGCGGGCGCCCGCCGGGATCTCGTCTCCCTTGAGTCCGTCGGGATAACCGTTGCCGTCGATTCGTTCGTGGTGATAACGCGCCATCAAAGGAATATCGGCGTAAGGATGACTGATAGGCGCGAGGATTTCATAACCTGCCGAAGGGTGACGGCTCATCTCTTTCGAGTCTTTGGCGCTGAATCGCTCCGGCGAATTGATGACGCTCAGATCGACGATCAGCTTTCCGATGTCATGCAAGTATCCGGCGATGGTGATGCCCTCGACTTCGTCGTCGCTCCAACCCATCTCGCGTGCGATGACTTCGCTGTATTTGCCGACGCGCACTGAGTGTCCCTGGGTGTAACGATCCTTGATGTCGATAGCCGCTGCGAACGCGTGCACGGTCTCTTTGTAAATCTTGCGGAGACCATCGTAGAGGCGCTGGTTCTCTTCCGCCTTACGTTTCACCTCAGCCAGCAGGTGATGACTGTTAATGCCCACCGCGATGTGCCGCGCCAGTGCTTTGATCGTTTCGAAATCTTCTTCGCTATACTTCTCGCCGCTCGCCTTCTCGCCGAGCAGGACGATCCCAATCAGTCTTTCGTGAACTACCAGCGGCACCAGCAGTTCGATCTCGGCAGATGAGAATAACTTCGGTTGTGCTTCCATGAATCGCACAGCTTCCTGCTGTGCCGCCGCCAATGTTAGCGATGTGCCGAGACTCGCCAGGGCCCGCGCGTCGTCGCGTGCCACAGCAAAGGTGCTGTCAACCAGAGTGTCCAAACCGCGAATTGAGACGATCCGCAATTGGTCGTCGCGGCGGTCGTACTGCGCCACTGCGCCACGGCGAATCGCAACCGATCCCAACAGTAAATGAAAAGATGATCGCAGCATCTCGGCAAAATCGGAGGTGTTGGCGATCTCCTCACCGAGATCGGCGAGCGCGGCAAAGGTGTGTAGCAGTCTTTGAGTGTTTGTTTCCATCCCTTGTTCACTGCGCTGAAAGCGCCGAATAAAACAGCCCAGGGCATCGCCCTGGTTTACGATCATAGCTGCTACATCGTTCAGTTGCCGGACTCCGCACCGCGTTCAATCCACGATAACGCCTCATCTTCACTGTTCGCGATGATGACATGCCGCGTCAGTCCCAGCATTTGAAACAGCTCCGCGTTATGATCGTTGACGTCAGAAAAAATCAGCCGCGCCGTGTTCTGTTCGGCGGCGTCGATTACGCCCACCAAAATCGATACGCCGATGCTATTGACGATTTCAGTGTCGCGGAAGTTGATGATCAGCGCACGGCGGCCCGATTCGAGTTGACGTTTGCATTCGCGCTCGATTCTCTCACCGCTCAATTTGTTGAGGTAATCGCTGGCGTAGATGATCGCCGCATCGCCGACACAACGAGCCTGGATCGAAGCTTCCTGATTCACATCCGACATCTGTAAGTAAGGCCCCCTCCTTACTGTCGTAGCGCAAGCTGTCAGCTTGCGATCGCAATCTAACAGATTGCGTTACTTACGATATTTCGTCATCTTCAATTGCGTGCCATCATCGACGCGTTTGAATTCAACTTCATCCATCAACGTCTTGATTAATTTCAATCCCCAACCACGACGGCCATTGCCGTTCGGTTGATCGGCCGCGTCACCGTTACTGCCAAGTTGCGGGACGACGCCACGACTCGCGACTGTGATGACTAATTTATCATCTTCCACCACGAAGCGCTGATAAATTTTACGATCGGGACTCAAGCTGTGCTCAGCCGCATTGATGCACGCCTCCACTACCGCAGTCTTTATCTGATTGATCGCTTCCGGTTGAAACTTCACGCGGCGGGCAATCTGTTCAGCGGTACGCGCGGCAACCAATTCGCTGTCGGCGCTCATCGGAATCACCATTTCAAATTCATCTGCCGCTCCTTCGGCTTCGGATGAAAACTGAAGCCGTGACTTAAGCAACTCAAATTGTTGATGACTCGACGAAAACGCGCCGCGCTCATTAAGCAATTCACTGGCGCTGGCCGAGAACCCCTGCGGCGCAATCAACCAAATTTGAAAACGCGCAAAACGTGATTCTTCAGCAAATGCAGCCAGCCGGCCGAACCACCTCTCCGTCAACTCTCTGCTCGCTTCGAGCTTCGCATCGATCTGCGCACACAGCCAGACGATCTCGTTTTCGTCTTTGTACTCGCCGGCGGCGAATCCGTGAGCGGCGACGCATCGCTCAGGCTCACAACCGAGGTTAACCGAAACCGCCGAGCAGGCGGCGGTCTGCGCAATTTGCGGCAATTGGATCAAGTCTGTTTCCGTGTCGAGGCCGCGTTCTATCAATTGCTCTTCCTCGCCGCGATACAGCTCTGCGAATCGATCATAATAAAAGAGCGTCGCGGGAACCTTTTGACAATCGAAGATCGAAACGAGTTCATCCACGTTGACTGCGGTCTCGCGCCGATATCGCTGTGCCATCGTCTGCGGCGCACGTTTCAAGGCCGCGAGCAAAGTAGACGTCACAACTCGCGCCCGCGACTCGCCCGCGATCTCCAATCGGTAATGAACCTGTAGATAATCAAGCCATACCTGCGAGTGTGTGTTGGCTTCGATGAATGCGCTGCTGGAGTTTATGAATTCCGAGAAATGCAGCTCGTCGACGACTCGTTCGAATTCGGCGCCCGCAAAGCCAAGCCGCTTCTTCCATGACCAAAGCGAACTCTTCTGCGTCTCGCTGATTGCAGATTCATACAAAAGCCGCAAAAGCGAGCGGCGGCTTTGGGGACCCGACGCAATCGCTCGCAGCGACTGATCGAAGGAACGCTTGATGCGGCCACCCATAAGATCGTCGACATACATTCGTTCAGCTGCCAGAAAACTATCGAGCATCGCGCCTCGTTCGCGCGTTGATGCCAACAGCCCGCTGATCAATTTGGGACTCGCCTGTAGCTGCTGAACGAGCAAGTCACGCGTCGGTTCGTTCGTTTCGATCCCGTGACGACGCGCGAGCACCTCGATCAATTTCTCAGCATCCGTCACAGGCAACTGATCGAGATGAAGGATCGATTCCGTACCGGCGTCGCCATTGTCGAAACCATGGACGAGATCGTTTAGTTGGCGGCGCCGAGCCGCAATTACAAACGGTGTGCCGGCGGCTTTGATTGCAGACAACAGAGCCCGTGCCAACGTTGCTTGCGTCGGCGCGAGTGTGCCGCAATCGATCAGAGGAAAAATTGTGCGATGTGCGGCGGCGAAGCGGCGTAGCAGGTTAAGCAAAGGCGTCAGCAGATTATTAGATAGAGCTTCGCTTTCAAATAACTCAATCGCACCCGCGAGCAGTTCGTAATCACCCGGCGGCGCCAAGTCTAGTAAGTCGGCCGATGTCAAGCCTGTTTCGCATAAAGATGGATCGACGCGACGATAGGCAATGTATTGTTGCAAGCATGTCTGAAAGAGCCTGCGCGCGATCTCGTTAGCATCGCTGTCGGAGCGCTCGAACGCCAGATATATCGGGACAGAGATGCCCCGGCGTGCAAACAACTGATCGTAAGCTTGCCGCAGCAGTTCCGACGAGCCGGCGCCGGGCGTCGCGCTCACCATCAGCGCGGGTGGATCGCCGGTTGACTCAGCGTGACGCACAAGCCGGCGCAGCTCGGCATCGCGGCCAAGAAACTCGGCGGCGGCGACACGTCCCAAAATGCGAGGCTGAATCATTATTGCGGCGAGGGCCCAGTCATTGCTGACGGGCCGGTGCCCTGAATTCCCTGATAAGCGTAAGCGCGATTTTTGCCGTGACGCTTCGCATGATAGAGCGCGCGATCGGCGGCGCGCACAATCGCCTCTGCCGAGTTGAGCGACGGTGAAAACGACGATAAGCCGATGCTGGCAGTTACCATACCCAATGGTTGCGATGCGCCGTGCGGGAAACTCGTCGTCATGATCTTGCGCCGAATACGATCGGCAATCACGCCCGCTTCTTCGAGCGACGTCTGGGGCAACAAAATCGAAAATTCTTCGCCGCCATAACGCGATGCCACGTCGACCTTGCGCAGCGCCGCATGCAGGCACTGCGCGACGATCTCGAGGGCGCGATCGCCGGCCTGATGACCATTCGTGTCGTTGTAAAGCTTGAAATCGTCGATGTCGATCATCATGAAGCTCAGCGGGTAATTGTAGCGCTTCGATCGGCTTAATTCTTCTGCCAAACGCGCTTCGAGATAGCGCCGATTGTGCAGACCCGTCAGCGGATCGGTGATTGACATCAACTGAAACTGGTTCGCGCGCCGTTGCCACTCAGCGCGTTCCATGGCCAGGGCGATTTGCGGCGCGACGAGATCGATAATGCTCAGATCATGTATGTCGTAGAGACCTCCACCGATTTTGTCGGCCAGATTCAAGACGCCAAGTCGCCGTTTGCCAATCGCGATCGGATAGCTGATGAACGACTTCGTTTTGTAGCGGCGTTCGGGCGGACTCGATCGGCCCATTTCATCAACCGTCGCTACCAGCGGACGATTTTCGCGGAGCACAGTGCCGACGATTCCCTCTCCCACAGTGATCGGTGCGACTGCCGAAACGGCGACCGGGATGCCGCGCGCCGCGGTCATGGTCAGACAATTTTCCGATTCATCGAATAAGAGCAATGAACTGCGCTCGGCGCTTACGAGATCCGCCGATTGGGTGACAATTGATTCATAAGTCTGCGCCGGATCGCTTGCATCGATCTGTTCCGCGAATCTTCTGATCGCGTCGGCCAGCACGCGGGCCTCGTTGTCCTGCGGCCGCGGTAGTTCGCTTTCGAGAGTGCGTGCGGCACGAGCTGCTTCGTTGGGTGTGTCAGTCACGTTCGCCGGCTCAATCGGAGCGGGGCGTTTGCCGGATTCAGCTGACGTGAATTTGCCGACGACTCTAGTGATTCGCAGCGCCGCATGATCCAGGTCCGCCTCATCGGCAAAGATCACATTACGAAAAACATTATCCGATGCGAGGCCTTGAAGATCACCCGAGTGAAACCGCTCCATCGTCTCTCGATAATCACTTCCGCGTATGAAAGCCCGACCGCCGATTACTGCCAACTTCCGCTCATCGATATCGATCGGCATCGCAAAACAATGCAGTCCGGCATGGCAACGATAATGCGTAATCGCACCGGCGGCAGTCGCCCGATCGTATGCTGAGCCGCAAAATGGATCGCAGAGTTTCACGTGCTCGGGCGACGCTTGCAGCGCTTCACAGATCGAGTTGTTGTTGGCTATGTCCAAAGCGGGTGGTTGATGACCTGCGACGAGCAAGAGAGAAATTCCAGAGGTGCGCGCGATTTCGTGCTCATCTTCTGCCCAGCCGGATGGCGGCGCGTCAGCGGCTTGCTGAGGAATGCGTGTTCCTTTCAGGTCGTGTGCTTTCGAATGCGAGCGCTTCATAGTCTCGGGGCAACGGAAGCCTCAACTCGACGGCGAGTATAGTTACGGATGCCCGCCGATCCAACCGTTGCAAGCGCGCAAATCCGGCCACGCACACCGAAGCCGCGAAGCTCGTTGGAGATTCAACTCAGAAATTAGGTAAACGCTTAATCCCGCGCAGTTTTCACGGCTAAACGGTTAGAGATGCCTCCTGCAAGCCAGGAGCATCGCCGGGCGCGACGCGATCGATATCGGGCTCGTTGCGGCTGATGCGAATGCAGGAAGCAAAGTGCCCGGGCTTTATCTCGACCAGTTGCGGCTCAACCTCCGCGCACTTGGAGATCGCATACGGACAGCGCGTGCGAAAACGGCAGCCGCTCGGCGGATTGATGGGTGAAGGCACGTCGCCTTGCAGAACGATCCTGCGCCGGTTCGATTCCAGTCTCGGGTCGGGCACCGGAACCGCAGAAATCAGCGCCTTGGTGTAGGGCATCAACGGATCGGAATAAACCGAGGCCGCATCCGCGAGTTCCACGATCTTTCCGAGGTACATCACCGCTACGCGATGCGACAGATGCCTGACCGCGCGCAGGTCATGCGAAATGAAAAGATAAGTGAGGTTCTTTTGCTTACGCAGACGATCCAGCAAGTTCATGATCTGGGACTGAATCGAAACGTCGAGTGCGGAGATCGGTTCATCAGCCACCACGAATTCAGGATCGACTGCCAACGCCCTGGCGATGCCGATTCTTTGCCGTTGGCCGCCGGAGAATTCGTGCGGATATCGTTTCATCAAACGCGGACTCAAACCAACCATTTGCATTAAGTCCGCGATGCGGTCGCGCTTTTCCTTACCTTTGGCCAAACGAAAAGTGTCCAATGGCTCACCAATAATCTGGCTGACCGTCATGCGCGGATTGAGTGAAGCGTAAGGATCCTGGAAGATTACCTGGAGATGCCGGCGATGAGCGCGCATTTCTTTGGTTGACAACTTCGCCAGGTCTCGCTCACGAAACTGCACTTGTCCCGAGGTCGGTTCAGCCAAACGCAAAATGGCGCGACCCAAAGTCGTTTTGCCGCAGCCCGATTCCCCGACCAGACCCATCGTTTCGCCGGCAGCAATGTCGAGACTCACTCCATCGACTGCTTTCACAATCCGACTCGATCGCGAAAATAAACCCGGCCCCCCGACCGGAAAATGTACTCTCAGGTCGCGGATCGAAAGCAAGGATCGATGGTCGGTAGTCATGTGTTTTCGCTATAAACCTCGTTTGCGAAATGACAGAGCGAATGATGATCGCGCGTCAATTCAAC
>DASQYL010000510.1:0-8230 GCA_035639235.1 Pyrinomonadaceae bacterium
CCTCGCAAATGTAAGCCGCCGCGACGCGCTCCCGTTCGGCGAAGACCTCGGCGCCTACATCGGTGGTAGAACGCCACAACAAGGTTACGGCGGAAGCGATGGAGTGCGTCAACGCTTCACGTCATATGAGCGTGATACCGAAACGAGCCTCGATTATGCGAAGGCCCGTTTCTTCGGCAATTCTTTAGGGAGATTCACTAGCCCCGACCCTTACAACATCATTTTGGAAACGCAGGCTACAGCCGAAGCCAATGAGGAGAAGGCGACGGCCCAGTTTTTGAATTACCTGAACCACCCACAGAACTGGAATCGTTACGCGTACGTCACCAACAATCCCCTTAAGTATATTGACCCTACAGGCGAAGAGCTGTGGTTAACAGGTACAGACGAAGAAAGAAAACAAGAACTCGAGAGAATTAAGAATCTAGTGGGGAAAGACGCGGCCAAGTACCTTACAACGACTGAGGTTTGTACCAGTAATGGAACAATCACCGTGGTTGGATACAAGAGCAACGCATTTGCCGCATTTCAGCCCGAGGTAACGACGCGAATAGCTAACATCATAGACAGTAAGAATGTGCTTGAGTACCATATCGCCACGGCGTTTCAGGACAAGAACGGAAATCACACGACCGAATACTTTGGAGGGGCAGCAACCGTAGGCAAAGAAGAGAGCCTAAATGGTCATACGCAGATCTTCGTCAACCCAAACGCTTCTGAAATGGCTCAGAATGTTCTTGGAGTTGAGTCCGTGCTCGCGGGGAGCCGTAGCAGTGACGGCAAACCTCTTGATTTCTACGATGACATTGTCGACTTTCATGAGTTTGGACACGCTTATGCCAACATGATCGATAATGCAGGTATTGACTCTGACAGGAGTCAACAAAGATCTCTGGACTTTGAGAACGTAATCCGGGAACGACGGGGCCTTCCAAATCGTCGTATTAGACACTGATGCACCATTCACTTCAAACACCAGATTATTCGGCTTACCTTCTTGGTTTGGTGGTGAGCCTCATATTCATCGTAACGGCTGCCGCCTGCAGCCGGCCGAAGTGGGAGTTAATTTCTAGCGGTGGACATCCCCATACACCGACCTTTCTCAATGTGAGTTTCAGTAATCCTGATCACGGATGGGGACTAACGCCAAGTGCGCTTTTTGAAACTAACGACGGTGGTAGAACGTGGACTTCGCGTATAGCAAGCGATGATGGCGATAGAACGTTTTTCGATCTTGACTTTGTTGACGGACGCACAGCCTTCATTGTCGGCATTCAACGAAAAGGCGATAAACCTTCCCTGTTGATCTTGCGTTCGAATGACGCAGGCAAGAGTTGGCAGGACACTCAAATAAATTCAGGCCAAGCGGTCCCGAATGGTCTAGTTCACTCTATAAGCTTCTGCGACTCAAAGATCGGATGGGCCGTTGGGGCGAACACGATCCTAGCGACGAGGGACGGTGGTGATACATGGGAAACTCAGAACACAAATGATAACGACGTCCTATATTCGGTCACGTGCTCTGATGCTAATCGCGCGTGGGCGGCGGGGAAGCATGGCCGTATCCTGTACACCGGCGACGGGGGTAGGACTTGGCATAGTCAAGTCAGCGGAACGACAGAAGATCTAACTCGTATTCGGTCGTTTGGCGATGATCTTTGGATAGTTGGCGGTGTGGCGGACAAGGGTATTGTGCTTCATAGTCATGGTGGTGCAAACTGGCAATCTCAACCTCTCGTCATTGCCGAACCACTGTTCGATATCTATGTCAGTGGAACAAGCATTTGGGTCGCCGGGGCCAACGGAGCAATTTTGCGGTCTAGAACCGGCGGCCAAACCTGGGAACGCGAAAAAAGTCCCACGAACAACAATTTGATGTCTTTGTTCTTTTTGTCTCCGGATCAAGGCTGGGCAGGCGGTGATAAAATGACCCTTCTTCGACTTTCCGAATAGGCCTTGACGACTGTACGTGCATCTGAAAGAGGATCTGCAGACAAGTTCTCGGCGCGCGCGTGCACCCTGGGATGACGGTCGGCGCTAGCATGCGAAAATCGTGTGGCCAATTTGTGGACAGAATTTACAGCACGCGGCTGGTATGCGATGGTAAGGAATGGTAGTCGATGCAAAATGCTGAGTAATTCTTGGTGGCTGCAACGTTAGAAAAGGCAAAAACTTACGTTTTTACCGAACCCCTGATTCGGGACCGTGAGGTCGGAGGTTCGAATCCTCTCGCCCCGACCATTTCTCCCAAAACAACGATCATTATTTTGTCTTTGTGGAGACTGTGTTCTCGTTCAAATAATGGCGGGCGAGTGCGATGTAACGCGATCCCTGACTGCTTAATTCACTTCGCATCAACGAAAGTTCTCGAACCTCGACTGTCGTAGATTCAAATCCGCTCGTCTTATGCAGGTCGCCCAGGACGCGCGCGTCTCTCGCCGAGCGCAACCGGGCGATGGTCAGGTGCGGATGAAATTTTCGTGCTTCGGGTGGCAACCCGATTTCTCCGCAATTCAGGTCCAGAATTCGTTGCAGCCGCGCAAGCTCGCCCGAAACATCCATAACTCCAATCCACAAAACCTTCGGCTGACCATGCGGGGGAAACACGCCACAACCTGAGATCACAAGATCAAGCCGCGAGCACACGCCCGCCGTATGTTCGATCGCGCGAGAGACATTCGCGATTTGGGCGGCCGGAACATCGCCAAGGAACTTGAGCGTCAAATGCAGATTCTCTTCGCGAGTCCAGCTAGCCCGCACATTCAGACAGTTGCGCCGTAGTTCGTCGATGTATTTCGCGATACGCACACGGACCTTCGGCGGCAGCTCAATTGCGACGAAGGTGCGATAGGTCTGGTCGCGTTGCGCGGACATAGACTCACTGTCCTAAAACGAATTGGTTCACGTAAAGCTACTTGGCTGGCGTGAGCAGGACGGTCTCTTTTGTGGCGCCGTCGACGGCAGCTTTGCTGAAAGGCAACGCACGCGGCGTCACTTTGCGCCAGTCGTCCAATTGATCTTTCCAATGAGGATTGTTGGGCGCGCCGGATTCGCCCAAAGGAATTCCGTTCTGTGTCTTGTCCCAGTCACTCGGGTCAGCTATGAGTCGCATAGAGACTGATGAACCGACATTGATCGAACCGCCGGATCCATTTTGTGGGAATGGTGCAATCACGAATTGAGCGCCGATAAAGGGAACAATGGCAAGCGGATGCTGGAAGCGCGCGATCGCGATCTTGCCCCAGGTCCATTGTGATTCATCCACGCCGATTGATTTGGTGAGGCTCCTTCGCGCATCTTCATACGAAGTGCGAAACAGATCGGCATAAGTCGAAAATTCTTGAGGCAACCATTGTTTTGGTTGTTCAGTCGCGATGCGATCGATAAGCACCTCAGCCTGTGCCCACGTGTAACTCGAGGCCAACTGTGGGCCGAGTGCGGCATTCAGAATTCGAGTGCGAAAGGCACCGCGCATTTGGCTGGCAATCGCGGCTGTATGTGAATCTGCATTCATCATGCCGTCCCAGGATTCGAGTTCCGAAATCAGTTTGCTCAATTGATCTCCTGATCCGATCGCTGTCGCTCCCGGTCCTGATACGATTGTCTTCAACGATTTCGCAGCCGCACGCGCAAACGTCACTGTCGCAATTGAATAAGTGTCGCTTTGAATGCGACGAAAATCGTCAGTCGTTAATTTCGATTTGGCGGAGAGCAGCTCGAAGATACGACGCGCGCGATAGGGCGGCGCCCAGTTGTGACTCAGGAAGTATGAATAGTCGTGGCCGACGACACGTTGGTTAGCCGTGACGATTATTCCTGAAGGTGGATCGAAGCTGTGCGGCAATTTGTCGAAAGGAATATACGAAATCCATTCACCGTCGTCGGTCGATCCATCATAAGGAACGCTGCCGTCTCCGCTTTTGCGAATTGGAATTTTTCCCGCGCCGTAATAACCGATGTGACCCTCGACATCTGCGTACACAAAGTTCTGTGTGGGCCCGCTGTAACGGCTCATCGCTGCTGTAAACTCGTTCCAGTTACGTGCGCGGTTCGCATCGAAGATCCCCGCGATCTCCAGATTTGCCGGATCAAGGGCCGGCCATTGCAATGCATAGCGGACGCCGTCTTTCTCCAAAATGATTGGTCCATGGCGCGTGACGGTAACGTCGAAGTTCTGAGGTTGCACGCTCTTTGGATCGAGTGGATTCTTCCGAACGCTGATCTGTTCATGTCGAATCTCGGCATCGCGCCAACCGGCGGGCGTCTGATAGCGACTCGGATTATCTTTATCAAACTTTTCGCTGTAGACGTCCTGAACATCCGGGCCAAGATTCGTCGCGCCCCAGGCGATGTAGTCGTTGTGGCCCAGCACGATGCCGGGCGCGCCGGGGAAGGTGACTCCGGCGACGTGCATGCCGGGCGCCGTCAACTCAGTTTGATACCAAATGCCGGGAGCCGACGCGGGTATGTGCGGATCGTTCGCGAGGAGAGGATTGCCGGATGCCGTGTGTTTGCCTGAGACGACCCAGTTGTTGCTGGCTTGAAATGTTTCTGCATTCGCAGGGTTAACACCCAGCAGTTCGAATGATCGACGTTGATCTTCAAGCGAAGCGTTTATCTGGTCAGGCGACTCGGCGGAAACTGATTCGACGGGTCGCGGATCAAAGGAGCCCTTAACTCCGGTCTGCGGACGATCCGATCCGACTACGATTACGTCAAGCGGCGAAGTCTCGACCAGCAGCGCTTCCCGTTTTTCTTTTGGCAGACTCATCATGGCGCCGCGCATAATGTCGAGTTGCCAACTGTTGGAGAGATATTCGGCGAGCAGTTTTCCCACACAGAGAGAATCTGCGGGTGTCCAATGCTTCGGCTTGTATTGCAGAGCGCGGAACTCAACGGGCGTCGTCTGATCATTCAATGAATCAATAAAAGCGTTGACGCCGTCGGCATAAGCGTTCAGCGACCGACTCAGATTCGACGGGAGATGCTTGGCCGTTTCATCGACCACGTGCGCGAAACCGAAGGTGCGATGGCGCTTGTCTTCGGTCAGCACCGACTCGCCAAAAATCTCTGCCATCTCGCCGCGTACATTCCGACGCAACAGGTCCATTTGCCAAAGCCGGTCGCTTGCCGTGATGTAGCCCTGGGCGAAATAAAGATCGTCGTCATTCGTTGCTTCGATGTAAGGAATGCCCCGTTCATCGCGCCGTACCGTGACTGGCGCGCGCAGCCCTGCGATGCTTAGAGTCTGCTGGGCGCCAGCCCTGCGCGAATATTGGTTAGAGGCAAGGACGCAAACCAGCGTCAGCGACAGCAATAGAAGTATTCGTGGTTTCATGATGTTTCACTCGATGATTTCGGGCTGCATCGTAACAGAGTCAGCAGCCTCCGAGTAAGGAAGACGATTAGAGCAAGTCGGTAGTATCCCACTTTGCGGTTTTTCTTTGTGCCTTCGCGTCTTGGCGTGAACCGCCGGGCCGTCTTCGAAGTCACGATTTCATGCAAAGCCTCAAAGGCGCAAAGCACCGCAAAGACAAATAAGACACTGCCAGGCCAGCAAGCCTTGCGCCAGCTTCTATGTAATTGTGATTGACGCTTTGACTGAGAGACGATTACAATTCGCACGTTCGGGAGTGGTCGCGCTTTGATTACGAAATTGAATTACATCACCAGAATGCTTGGGCTGATCGCTTGCGTCGTCATCTCCGGTGTCGCCGCAGACGCGCAACAGCGACCGCTGATCACGGAAGATGTTGACATCATTTCGCCTGGATCGATGCGGGTTCAGGCGGGCGTCGATTTTATGCAGCGCGTGCGTTATCCCGTTTCAGGATTGGAAGGCGACTTGACTCGCGCTCCGGTAATCGGCGTTGCGATTGGTCTCGCGCCGAATGTGCAAATTGAAATTCAGGGCTCGGCGCAAAATTTTCTGGCGATCAATTCGCGAACTGCCAGTTCAATTCTGCTCAATATAGCTGCCACGGCGAACTCGACGCACGACACGGGCGACTTCAGTCTCTGGACCAAGATTAAATTCCGGAATGAAACCCCGCATTGGCCTGCCATCGGTTTTCGTTTCGGCGTGGAATTGCCAAACTCAAATCAGGCTACCGGCATCGGGTTGAATCAAACGAACGCTTATGGGCAGGTACTTTTGGAAAAGAAGTTCGGACAAAACGGACGCGTCAATACCTTTGGAAATCTGGGCATTGGCATCATTGGCGTGCCCAACCAAAGCTTTTCGCAAAACGATGTATTTACTTACGGTCTGGCCGGCATTTTTCGGATCGATAAGACCTTCAGTCTGGCGGGCGAAGTCAATGGCCGTGTAAATACTCGACCGGGAACTGGTCCATTGGGAACCGAATCTCAAGGCGAGGCGCGCGTGGGAATGCAGGTGCGGGCGAGCGGGTTGCGTTTCGATTTTGCGGGCATCAAAGGTTTGACAAGATTCAGTCCGCGTTCAGGAGTCACTGTCGGCGTCACTTACGATACTCCCTCGATCTTCACGCCGGCGAAATAGAAGCTACTGAATTGCAGCAACGTTAGAGCACCAACTTTAGTTGGGTATTTCAGGAGTTTGGAAAAAGCCCAACTGGAGTTGGCGCTCTAACGCACTTGTTATGTTTGATTGGCTTCGGGTTCTCACTTTCCGGTTAGGCAAGTTCATCGTTCACGTTCCGATTTATGTCGCGGGCCCAACGATGATCTTTATCGGTGCGTTGGACTCGTCGCTCCTGTCTTTGCCGGAGATAAACGATTATCTCGTCGTCGCCAGGTGCTACACGCATCCGCGAGCGGTCCTATTTTTCCCGATGTTCGCGGCGGTCGGATCGGTGCTCGGTTGCCTTTTGCTTTACACGATTTTGAAGCGCGGCGGCTTGGCCGTACTGCACCGGCGCTTCAAACTCGAGCACGTGAAGCGAGTCGAACGTGTGTATGCGCGATTCGGAATTCTGGCGTTGGCGGTGCCCGCGTTGTTGCCGCCGCCGATGCCGTTCAAGATTTTCATCGCGACGGCGGGCGCGCTGCAGTTTCCGCGACGGCGATTCTTGTTGACGATTCTGATTGCGCGATCGCTTCGCTATTACACGGAAGGCATCCTGGCGGTTTTCTATGGCGAACGAGTGCTGCGTTTTCTGCGTGACAATGGCTTGATGATTGTAACCGTCGTCGGTGGAATCGTGTTAATTGTATTAGCGATCTATTTGATATCGAACAAGGGTCGCGCCGCAGTGAAAGCCGCGAACGAATAAATTCGAAAGGTTCTAATTCATTCAAGTGAAACCCCTGATTCAAAAAATTACCGGCGGGCTCTTGAAAGTATCCAATTGGTTATTGTCGTATGGCCCGTTTGGATTGTTTGCAATTGCCTTTCTTGACTCGGTGCTGGTGCCGATTCCGGGCGGCGTCGATGCCATGTTGATGTTGTTGGCTACCGCACGTCCCGAGTGGATGTTGATTTATGTTGCGTCGGCAACCGTAGGGTCAACGGCCGGGTGCGTTTGTCTTTACAAACTTTCACAGAAAGCCGGGCACCGCGCGCTCGATCGTTTTTCCGCCGCGAAACAGAAGCGCGTTAAAGATCTTATCGATCGTTACGACGTTTTGTCGGTGTTGATCGCTTCCGTCCTACCGCCACCGTTTCCATTCAAACTATTTGTCGTCTCGGCGGGCGTGTTTCGCCTGACTATCGTCCGTTTCACGATCGCAATTGCCGCGGGGAGAACGTTTCGCTACTTGCTTGAGGGTTATTTGGCTGCGCGATATGGCGAGCATGCTAAGGAGATTTTGGCGCATTATTATCCAGCGATTGGCATCGGGCTGGCAGTGCTGCTGATTGTTTTCTTTGTCGGCAGGAATCTGATGCGGCGCGGCCGAGTAGAGCCGGTCTCAGGCGTCGAGGGCTAACTGTAATTCCAACTGCGGCGTGCGTTCACGGGCGCGAAACTTGAGCGCTCCACCGAGAGTCTTGATGCCGCGAATCTCCAGTTCATCGAGCAAATGTAGCAGCACTCGCGCAGTCGCGCGCGCATCACCGGGAGCGCGGTGACGTTGAATAACTTCAAAGCCAAAGTGATCGGCCATCGCGTCGAGGTGGTGCTTTTGCAGGTCGGGCAAAACGCGACGCGCGAGTTGGACCGTGCATATCTCAGCGTTGCGCATCCGGCATCCGGGAAAGACGCGGGCGATCTCCTGGTTCAGCAAAGTAACATCGAAGACGGAATTG
>DASQYL010000511.1:0-2176 GCA_035639235.1 Pyrinomonadaceae bacterium
TGCGTACGGCTCCCCTTTGGGGCATACGCACGCGCAACGAACTGATGCACGATGGCTTGAACTACACGCGTAACGAGGCGATCCTTCGTCACGCGAACGAAGCCAACGGGGTCATCAACAACTATCGGAACCTCACCACAACACAAAAGAATCAGTTGATCGATTTTCTGAATTCTCTGTGACGTGATCACGCCGGCGCTTCGAGCGCGGCTGCTGTCCGGGGGCGGCCGCACTCGAGGCTCGGCGGCACAATTCGGATACGAAGTTATGGCTCAGCGGCACGTCTGTTTTGAAAATCAGTGGGCCGAACGATTCCGCCCACCTCTGCGCGAATTGTTCACGATCTTATTTGTCCTATGCCTCGCCGCGGCCTGCACCAAGCCGCCCGATCAGTCCGGAACTTCCGAGCTGAAACCTCTACCAATATCCAACAGTCCGTCCCCTACATTCTCGCCAATCGCCGTGCCAACGCCGTCGGCTACCCAAACAATAAATGCGGCTTCTCCGCCAAAAACGGACGAAGTTGTCGCAGCCCTGGCGCGCGTCTTCGATAAATCAGCCACGTTGGCGCGAACCAGTGCTCCAACCTTCTTAGTCGGCGATTTCAACGGTGACGGCTCGGAGGATATCGCAGTCATAACCAAGCCAAACGAAGATTCACTCGGCGAGATCAATAACGAACTCGCAAACTGGGTGTTGGAGGATCCGCACGACGTTCCAATTCCTGGAACCAAGGCAACTGATATCAAACCGAAACCGGTAAGAGCAGAAAAAGCCGACACGCTCCTGGCGATCATTCATGGGGCGGGGGCGCAAGGCTGGCGAAACAATCAGGCGCGTCAGACTTTCCTTTTGCGAAATGCAGCCGGCGCCGACGCAACTGTGCAAACCCTCAATACTCTGCGCACCGCTTCATTCAAGCAGAAGCTACCGCCGTTGCGAGGTGATGCGATCCTGGAGACGGTAAACGGTCACCGCGGCCTTATTTTCTGGACAGGCGCAAAGTATTCATGGGCGCCGGAACAGTGATCTTTCGAAGTAAACGGTGCCTGCTCGGATGGTGCCTGAATCCACGTCACTGAGACAATTAGGTTCGTCGCATGACAAGTTCCGAGCATCTCGACTATGATGCCGAGTCTCGTTGGTTTCTACCTCGGCCCGATTGCGCACCGATTGAGAATGCTCGAAATAATCAACTTAACTTGCGTTCGGGGAACACGTCGGCTGTTCAAAGATCTAAATTTCTCAGTTGGTGAAGGCGAACTGATCGAACTTCGCGGTCCCAACGGTAGCGGCAAGACAAGCCTACTGAGAATCCTGTGCGGACTGGCTACGCCCGCTGCCGGCGAAGTCCGTTGGAATGGCGAGTTGATTACGTCTCTGCGCGAAGAGAACTTCGCATCCGTCGCTTACCTCGGCCACCAGAATGCCGTAAAGGATGAATTAACGGCCCTTGAGAATCTGCGAATCTCCAGCGCAGTCGCCGGCAAGATTTTAGCCAGAAGCCAGGCACAACAAATGTTAGAGCGCGTGGGATTGACGCAACAACAGAACCTGCCGGCGCGTGTCTTGTCGGCCGGTCAACGACGCCGGCTGGGCATGACGCGAATGCTGACTGCGAGCGCAAAGCTCTGGATCCTCGATGAAGTGCTGACCTCACTCGACGATCGAGCAATGAACCTGTCGCGCGAATTCATCACCGATCACTTGAAACAGAATGGTATGGCCATCGTCGCCACGCACCAGGACCTGAATCTGACCGTGCCGCGCTATCAGCGCTTAGAACTCTCGTAGTGGCGACAGCTTCCTTTCAATCGATGTTTCTATGGCTCGTCTGGCGCGATTTGATTCTTGCATGGCGACGCCGCGCGGACGTGCTCGCTACTCTGTTCTTTTTCATCATCGTGGTTAGCCTGTTTCCACTGGGGATTGGGCCGGAACGCGAAATTCTCAGAACGATTGCGCCAGGTGTGGTTTGGGTCGCGGCACTGCTCGCATCGATGCTATCGCTGGGCCGCATCTTCGGCAACGATTATCAGGATGGAACGCTCGAGCAACTCTTATTGACACCGCAGCCGGCTTACCTTGTCGTGCTGGCGAAAGTGTTGGGGCATTGGATCGTCTCGGAAGTTCCGCTGGTTGTCATCGCTCCCGTGCTTGGACTTCAGTTCGGATT
>DASQYL010000512.1:0-6740 GCA_035639235.1 Pyrinomonadaceae bacterium
ATTGTCGCGATTGTCATCGTCATTCTGGCTGTCCTTGCAATTTTCGGCGACCACGGTTTCCGAAAATTGCAAGGACAGCCAGAATGACGATGACAATCGCGACAATCAGAACCAGCCCATAATAGGTGCTGGGAATGAGCGCATGGACGGTGTTGCGAAACAATTCGAAAATCCAATTTACAAATTGCATGACCTTCGCCTTATGTGGGTCAGGTTATAACCAATCGCGACGGATTCCGTCTCCGAGCGGAATGGTGGTTGGGCTATGAATGCCCACCGGAGCTTTCTCGCGAAAGAAATGGAAACGTGATGAAACTCCTCACGTTGACCGATCGCATCGGCCGGTGAGGGTTTGCGCGAAACACTTAAACCAACTACGCGCGGTCTCTAATAGTGCAGTGCGGGTCAAAAGTCAACGACAAACGTTGGCAGGTGACGACGTTCACGCAGACGAACTTCGCGCGCCCGCCGCCCTCGTCGGTCGTTAGCTAATCTGATTGGGCTAAAAAGACGGCCGGCAGTCCTCTAGTTCTCGGCGCAACCGATACCAAAATTTTTCTCCCAGCCTCTTACTTCGGTTGATACAAACCTAAAATGTTGCCGGCCGGATCGGCGAAGCGCGCGGTGATTTCCGGCGCGTCGCCGCCAATCGGTTGCACGATGCGGCCACCATGAGCCGTTACTTTGTCGATCGTTTCCGCGACGCTATCGACCATGATGTAGATCAACAATCCGACATCTGTCATTGGCGTACGCCCAACACGCCAGGTGCCGCTGACCTGGCCGACCCCGTCGTCGAACGCGCGGCTGCCGTCGCCGCGTGTCCTGACGTTCCAGTCGAAAACATTTTGATAGAACGCAACTGAAGCATTGATATCAGTCGCGGGAATTTCAATATAACAAATCTTGCCGTTACCGAATGTTGGTTCCATAGCTGTTGATGTGATCAAGCGAGGTAAGAGCACCGACTTTACTCGGGCTTTCCTTCACTGAAACAAAAGACCCGACTAAAGTCGATACTCGAACTACCTATGGCTTATTGCTGTTCTCCTTCGGTATTAACCATCCAGGGAATGCCAAAGCGATCGACGCACATGCCGAAGCCGGGGGACCAGAATGTTTTGTCAAACGGCATCTGCACCTCGCCGCCTTCCGCCAACCCGTTGAAGATACGTTCGCTCTCAGCCTTGTCTTTGAAGTGAAGCGCGACATTCATGCCAGTGGGTTTCTGATAACGATCGGGTGGTGAATCGGCGCCCATCACCGTGCCATCGCCGACTTTGATGGACGCGTGCATGATGCGGCTGTGCAGCTCGGCCGGAAACTGATCTGCGCCCGGCATTTCGCCCCACGTCATCGAAAAAGTGATCTGCCCGCCAAGAACCTTTTCATAAAATTTGAAAGCTTCGGCGCATTGGCCATTAAAATTCAGGTGGGTATTGATGTTCATGTCGTCTCCTGTTCTTTGTGGAGCGCGGGCATCCCTGCCGCCAAGCTTGCTCATACTTCGTTAAATGCGCCGGGCCCGCGCTCCATAATCCGCTCTTCATTTTCCGTCGTAAGCGTCCTTCATCTTCTGAAGGTCCAGTTTCTTCATCGGCATGACGGCCATCATGACGCGATTTGCGCGTTCGGGATCGCCGGTCATTAACTCGCCGATGATGCTCGGCACGATTTGCCACGATAGACCGAACTTGTCTTTCAGCCAGCCACATCGGCTCTCTTCTCCGCCGTCAGACGTTAGTTTTTCCCAGTAGTAATCGATCTCTGTCTGGTCATCGCAATGGACCACCAGCGAAATCGCTTCGTTGAATTTGAAGACGGCGCCGCCGTTCAGACCCATGAATTCGCGGCCGTCGAGATTGAAAGTCACGACCATCGCGCTGCCTTTCGGGCCTGGCCCCGCGTCGCCATAACGCGCAATCTTGCCGACTTTGGAATTCTTGAATATCGAGCAATAAAAATTAGCCGCATCTTCGGCTTGATTATCGAACCATAAGCAAGTAGTGATTTTTTGATTGTCAGGCATTTTTTTTAGCTTTCTTAGCTCGGATCGATTAGGTCCAATGAGTTAGCCACGTGGCGAAAACCAGCCATGCGTGTGTGCCGCCAATTATGAGTCGCAACGGTTGCGTGAGCACGAGCAGCAAAGCAGCCAGCATCGTCGCGCGATGAGGGCGGCCGCGAGCGACAATGTCAAAAGCAATACAAGGCACGATGAAGAGATCGCTTAGACCATAGAACGCTAACGGTCCCGATTGCTCGATAAAGGCAAATGGCAACCGCGCTACGGCGGCCGGCAGCAGCGCCATGGTCCCCAGAAGCATCAGTCGCTTGTGAATGTCCAGCTTATAGCGAAAATAAAATGCGCTGCCAATCAGAATCGCGAAGACCAACATATCGCCGAGAGGAATCGTGAGAAATGAAAGAGGATTTATGCCGGGAATCGGTGACGGGCTTTTCGCGCGGATGATGGCAGTGACCGAACCGACGATGAGCATTAGGCATGCAAGCACGCCGCCTGCGACTCCCAGACGCATATGAGTCCGCCGGCGCTTCGTTGCGATCAGCGACGTTTGCGTAACGAACAAAGCGATCCAGGAACTGAAGATGATTCCATGAATCACCAGCAGTGGGATCAGTGCTTGCAGCTGCGAAAAATAAGGACGCAAGAACCATGTGCGCGAGAAACCCGCGAAGACAGTAATCGCGATCGTGATTGACATGCCGGTATAGAAGATTCGTTCGCGCCGTTTGGCATCTATGATTGTCGAAGGAATTTGTGCTTGGGCGATTGAATTCATGGTTGTGACCAAGGACCTCAATGGAGCGCGGGCATCCTTGTACGCATGAGCGCGAACCGCGACCTGATTTCCAGGGTCGAGCGTGCTGTGATGCCCGCCCTCCGATTAACGTCGGGCATTCTTATAAACCATACCGCCCTTCATGACAAACACGACCCGCCGCACGGTGGTGATGTCTTTCAAAGGATCGCCGTCGAGCGCGATGATGTCAGCCTGCAAGCCCGATGCGATCGAACCGATTTGATCTTGCAAGCGCATCGCTTCGGCCGCGAGCGAATTTGCGGAAACCATTGCCGTCATGGGATCGACTTTGCCGTCGCGTACGCGATCGATGAATTCTTCGGCATTGCGACCGTGCGCGCCGGCGACGGCGTCGGTGCCGAACACGATCTTCAATCCCGAAATTTTCGACGCTCGTTGCACGATGTCGTGATTCATCGGCAAAACTTTTTCCATCGCCGCGAAACCCTCAGGCGTGTAACCGGGCGTGCCGAGATACTTATCCTTATTGAGCAAATAATTTTCAATAACCAATCCGGCCTGAGGATCGAAGTACGTGCCTTTCTCAGCCATCAGTTTCAAATCATCGTCAGTCGCGAGCGTTCCGTGTTCGACTTGCGTGCAGCCGGCGATCGCCGCCGCGCGCACGGCTTCTTTGTAAGCATGGACCAGCGTGCGCAGGCCAAGCTTCCGCGCTTCGTCGCACGCGGCGTTTAGTTGATCCTGCGATAAGGTCATGCCGCCGCCCTGGCGAATGCTCGCCGACGCGAAGATTTTGATTAAGTCAGCGCCCGCGTCTTTTTGTTTGCGAATGAAGGCGCGGATTTCGTCAGGTGTACCGGTTTGCGGACCTCGTCCATTCAAAGGCTCAACGGCGGTCAGAATGCGCGGGCCCGGCAACAAACCTTTGGCAATCGCGTCACGCAGCGGCACATCGGTGGGCGATCCAACACTTTGAATCGTCGTGAAGCCGGCCATCAAAGTGGCCCACGCGTTCTCGGCCGAGGCATAAGCTGCTTCGGGCGTCGTGCGTCCCGCGCCGCCATTTTTTCCATCTGGCCCAAAACTCCAGGTCACGTGCGCGTGCGCATCAATCCAGCCGGGCAGCACTGTCAAGCCACGCAAGTCGTAATCAACTGGTCCAGCTTTTGGATCGATCGCGACGATCTTTCCGCCTTCGACCACAATGCGCGTGTTGTGCAGCACCTTGCCTTTGCCGTCGAGCACCGTGCTCGCAGCAATCACAAGACGTTTGGGTTGCGCGGATTGTGAAAACGTCTTCTGAGTCATTGCGAATGCACAGATGAATGCGAAAGCAACGACGACGATTTTAGAAACTCGCATGCTGCTCCTTTCTTCTCTCTATTCATTTATCGAATGTCTGCTCCGCCAGAGATGCCTTAGGGCTGCTAATAATAGCGGGAAATTCGTTGGCTGTCGCTAATGGTGAAGCTGAATTCTCCCAGTTGATCGATCCAGCGGTTTTCGGATAGAGTGCGCGCGCAAATCGTGTCAGAAGCCCAACCGTTAGGAAGGGCTGGTCTCGCAATAGGTTCTTTCGGAGGCCAGGACCACTTACACAACTGGCCCTCCCTGACGGTCGGGCTTCTGACACGCTCCCGCGCACAACCAGAAATCTTCTTGAGTGAGGTGCCCATGCGCAGACGTTTAAGTTCGTGGTCCAGCCGAATCGTCCTGTTTGTAATCGTCGTTTCATCTGTTGTGTTGGTCTGCATCGGGCTCGAATATGCGGGGTCCGCCAATGGGTCGTTGCAGACGAATCAAGGTGGTTACGACCCGGCGCTATTTGCTTCGCTGCATTGGCGCAACATTGGGCCGAATCGCGGCGGGCGGTCGATCGCGTCCACGGGTGTGGTAAAGCGTCCCCTCGAATATTACTTCGGCGCGGTTGGCGGCGGCTTGTGGAAAACGACCGATGGCGGCACCACCTGGAATCCAGTTACGGACGGCCAGCTGCACAGTTCATCGGTCGGCGCGGTTGCGGTTTCAGAATCGAATCCGGACGTCGTTTACATCGGCATGGGTGAGTCGTGCATTCGCGGCAACATCATGCAAGGCGACGGCGTTTACAAATCGACGGATGCGGGCAAGACCTGGACACATGTGGGCCTCGCTGACTCACAGGCGATCTCGCGCATTAGAATTCATCCAAACAATCCTGATGTTGTTTATGTGGCGGCGCTCGGACATCCGGCCGGACCAAACGATGAGCGCGGTGTCTTTCGATCGAAAGACGGCGGCAAGACCTGGACGAAGATTTTATTTCGCGACAACCAGACCGGCGCGATCGACCTCGCGATGGATCGGAAGAATCCCAACGTGCTCTACGCCGCGATGTGGGAGGCGTATCGCGTCTCTTGGCAGATGTCGAGTGGCGGGCCTGGCAGCGGACTCTTCAAATCAACCGACGGCGGCGACACTTGGGCTGAAATCACTCGCAACAAGGGTTTACCGTCAGGAGTCATCGGCCGGATTGGCGTGGCGATATCAGGCGCAGATTCGAATCGTGTCTACGCGATCATCGAGAACGAAAATGGCGGCGTGTTCAGCTCGGATGACGCGGGCGCCACGTGGACGAAGGTTAGCGAGGATCGACGTCTGCGACAACGGGCGTTTTATTACACGCACATCTTTGCCGATCCGAAAAATCGCGACACGATGTATGTGCTGAACACGGGCTTCTACAAATCTGCCGATGGCGGCAAGACTTATCGCACCATTCGTCCGCAGCATGGCGACAATCACGATCTCTGGATCGATCCGAACGATCCGCAGCGGATGATCAATTCAAACGACGGCGGCGCGAATGTTTCGGTGAACGGCGGCACGTCCTGGACCGCCGAGGATTATCCAACGGCGCAGCTCTATCACGTCGCGACGACGAAGGACTTTCCCTACCAGGTCTGTGGCGCGCAACAGGACAACAGTACGATCTGCGTTGCGAGTCAGAACACACGCGCGCGCGACGTGGGCATGTACGCGGTCGGCGGCGGCGAGAGCGGCTACATCGCGCCGAGTCCAACGAACCCGAACGTCTTCTATGCCGGCAGTCAGGGCGCTTTGATTACTCGCTACGATCGCAGCACCGGTGAGACGCGCGACATTCAACCGTATCCGAGATTTTTCTCGGGCGAGCCATCGAGCGCGTTGAAAGAGCGTTGGCAATGGACCTTTCCGATCGTTTTCAATCCGCTCGATCCGAAGACGCTCTATCTTTCTTCACAACATCTTTGGAAAACGACGGACGACGGCCAAAGCTGGATGCAGATCAGTCCAGATCTGACGCGTGCCGATCCGAAGACACTTGGCTTGTCTGGCGGTCCGATCACCGGAGACATGAACGGCCCGGAAGTCTTCGCGACGATTTTTACGATTGCGCCCTCGCGTTTGGAACGCGGCACGATTTGGACTGGCTCAGATGACGGATTGGTCTTCATCACGCGCGACGAAGGAAAAAATTGGAAGAAAATTACGCCGCCGGGCGCGCCTGATCTCGCCCGCGTTAGCTTGATCGATGCATCGCCGCACAGGGCAGGCGCGGCTTACGTTGCGGTGAAAAATTATCTCCAGGAAGATCGTCAACCTTACATTTTTCGCACGGATGATTACGGCAAGACGTGGACGAAGATCGTCAACGGCATCAAGCCCGGCGATTACGTTCATGCCGTCCGCGAAGACACGAAGCGAGCCGGAATGCTTTACGCCGGAACCGAACACGGCATCTATGTCTCGTTTGATAACGGCGATCAATGGCAATCGCTGTCGCTGAATCTGCCCGACACGCAAGTCTCAGATATCGTGGTTCAGGATCATGACATCGTCATCGCTACGCACGGTCGTTCCTTTTACGTGCTCGATGACATCGATGTGCTGCGGCAACTCACGCCCGAGGTTGCGAGCGCGACGGCGCACCTG
>DASQYL010000513.1:0-11412 GCA_035639235.1 Pyrinomonadaceae bacterium
AGTAAAGCCCTCGGCGGTAAGCTGAAACATGAAATCTAACGGGAATCGTTTGAGGTTTCTCTTGACCGCGCGATTGAGCATCTTGGTTTCCACGCCGTAGAGCAATGCCAGATCGCGATCCAGCATTACCTTCTCGCCGCGAATTAGATAAATGGCCTTCTCAATTCTTTCGATCGGGATGGGGGTCGTGTTCAATGGTCCTCCGCGCGATTTCGGGGACGCATTGTACAAAGAGGAAGCGCGATGGTGAATGTTTTAGGCCGACCACCGATCGTCATCGGTTAAGCTCGGTTTTAAGGATGCCCCAAATTTCGAACTCCAACTCACCGTCGTTGGCAACGTAATCTGTCGCCCGCCAAAACGGGCTTTAGATGAAGTTCATCACTTCGTGCGGGGGTGGCGTGCTTCGCACTTACCCCCGGCTCCTATCTGTCACGGCTACGCTGTGAAAACTCTTTTTCACCGAATCCCCACCAAACCCTGCACACTCTGAATCAGTTTTTCTGAGTCGTATCCGACGCCGTCTTTGAAAACGATTTCGACGTTTTCGATGTCGGTGATCTTTGTCGCGGGATTGCCTTTGACGATCATCAGGTCGGCTTGTTTGCCTATCGCAATCGAACCGATGCGGGAATCTTCTCCTAAAAACTTTGCGCCGTTGAAGGTGGCGATTTTGATCGCTTCGACGGGAGTGAACCCGGCTTCGACGAGCAATTCGACTTCGCGCAGGTCGCCAAAGCCGGCGACGACGCCGCCGTTGCCGGTGGGATCGAGACCGGCGAGCAGCAGGCCGCCGGCAGCAACGAAGGCGCGTTCGAAGTCCATGTCTTTGCGCACCAGATCGGCTTGCGGAGAATTCCCAGCGATGCGTGAACGCGCGGTGAGGTAGCGCACGCGAGCTTCGTTGTTCATCACGTTCAGCATGCGCTGATTCAGCACCGCGCTGGGCGCGCCAATCGCAGTTGGGCCGGTTTGCGCGGAGGCGAGTGGAGCGCTGGCTTCGAACACCGGCAGCGTCGAAGTCACGGCGACGTTCTTGGCGACGAGCGTCTTGATCGTTTGTTGCACCGCGTCGCTTTTGATATCGAGCGTACGCAGAGTTTGATTCACCGCGGCGCCGGGGCATTTGTCGAGCTGTTTGTTGGGGACGAATTCGGAATCGGGAAAGATGCCGTGCTCGAGATTGTCTATGCCGATCTCAGCAGCTTCGCGAAAGCCGATGGAACAGAGATGGCCCGTGACTTTCAGGCCGCGCTTGTGTGCTTCTTCCACCGCGGCGCGCAGCTCGTCGCGCGTGATGTTCATGTAGGCTTTGAATGAAGTTGCGCCCTGGTCGGCCCAGTAGTTCACCAGCTTGCGCGCGTCGTCAGGTCCGGTGAGTGTGTGCATCACCGGCGTGAAGGAGCCAACGCCTTCGAGGTAGGGCGCGGTGACGAACATCTTTGGACCAATCATGCGGCCGCTGTCGATTAGCTTCTTGATTTCCAGATCGAGATAAGGCTGGACGCTGCCGGTGGTGCGAATCGTGGTGACTCCGAGCGCGAGATACAAACGCGGAAAACTAAATCCCATGTTCGAATACATCGGCGGCGTGCCGCCCATCGGAAAGAACATGTGATCGTGCATGCCGACGAGTCCGGGCATAACTGTGTCGCCGTTGAGATCAAGGGTCTTGATGCCTTCTTTAACGTAGTACGCTGAACTCGGGCGGATCTCAGTAATCTTGCCGTCGACGATCAGAATCGTTTGATCCTCCACTGGCGCCGCGCCGGTTCCGTCAATCACGCGCGCGTGCGTCAATGCGACGACGTTTGAATTGACGCGAATGAATTGTTGGAGATCGGATTGCGGCGCCTGGGCGAACGAAGCGATTGATAACGTGAACAGCAGCAGAAAGGCGAGCTTGGTTTTCATGGGCCGCAATTATACGAAAGATTCAGCCGAACGCGACTTGACTTTGCAGTATGATCAGCCTGAAAAGTATCGGGGTTTCGATTTCACCTTCTTAGGTGCCTGGCGGAACAAGCTAATGGTTGTCAAACTCTCTCCAACAATGAGTCTTCGCGAGTTCGAGAACGGCTATTGGTATCTCGATGAGTTGAAAGATTTCGCGATGCGGATCGGCGTTCCCGATGCGATGCGGCTGCGCAAAGATGAGCTTGAGCAGTCTGTTGTGACCTTTTTGCGCACCGGCACGCTAAAACTGCCGACGAAACGCGCTTTGCGCAAGAAGGGAACGAAGGACCTCGAACGCGGCCTGAGTCTGCATCTGCGGATCGAGCACTACACAAGTAACCGCGAGACGAAGGACTTCATAATTCGTGAGGCCCGAAAGCTAGCTCCCGAAGTTCGCAAGAAATCCGGCGTTTGGTATCGGCTTAATCGTTGGCGCGAAGAGCAACTCACTAATGGCAAACGTCCGAGGTATGGCGACCTGGTACGGCAGTTCATCGCGCTGAATAGAATGGAACGATTCGCAAAGGTGCCGCAGGATCGGTACGTCAATTTCGTAGCCGAGTTCCTTGCGGCGAAGAGCGGCACGCGCTCGGACGCGATTGAGGCGTGGAAGGAACTCAAGACGATGAACATTCCGAAGAACTATGCCTCGTGGGTGAAGACGCGAAGGAAACGGTAGACGCCTGCGACATTAAGGAGATGCTGCTGAAGTTCGCTGAATCAATGCTGTGCTTATTGCTTCTGTGCATCGGGTCTCTGGCGCAGACAAGTGCCCACCCGAATTCGATTGCACCCGTGGCCGCATTCGACGTTATTCACTACGACGCGCGAGTCGAACCGAACATTGTCAATAAGACGGTCACCGGGAGAGTCTCGATAAGCTTCACCTCACGCGCTGAGAGTCTAACCGCGCTTGAGTTCGACTGTGGTGACCTGATAATAGACGCGGTGCGCGCCGGCGGCGCGACGCAAAAATTCACCCGGCTTGATCGTCGCGTCAGCATCGCGTTGTCAGTCCCAGCGAAAGCTAGAGAGACGAGAGAGATTGAAGTTGATTATCACGGCGCGCCCAAGCGCGGCATCCGTTTCTTTCCCGAACAAGTTCAGGTCTACACGGTCTTTGCAACCAGTCAGTGGTTGGTTTGCGTCGACGCGCCAAGCGATAAAGCGACGCTGCGCTTAAATTTGATCTTGCCTAATGGCTTGAGCAACGTCGCCAATGGACGGCTCGTCGGGCAACGTCCTTTGCCGAACGAAAGAACGGCTTACGAGTGGCGACAGGACGCGCCCGTCTCCACTTATATTTTCGGCTTCGCGGCTGGGCATTTTCATACCGTCACGGAACAGCATGGTCATGTTCAGCTCCGCTACCTGGCAACGCAGTTTTCTGACGATGAGTTGCGGCGCATCTTCCGCGATACCGGAGACATGATCGATTTTTACGAGGACCGTGCGGGAGTCAAATACGCGGACGCGGTCTACACGCAGGTATTGACGGTGGGCGGCGCCGAGCAGGAGATGAGCAGCTTCACCGCCATTCGTGAAACTTACGGGCGCGAAGTGCTGGCAAACGAACGCGCTATCTGGCTCGGTGCGCACGAACTGTCGCATCAGTGGTGGGGCAACATGGTGACGTGTCGTGCCTGGACTGACTTCTGGTTGAACGAGGGCATGGCGAATTTTATGACCGCCGCTTATCTGGAACATCGCTTCGGGCGTGAAGCATACCTGCGCCAGATCGAAGAGTATCGAACTAGTTACGAGAAAGTCCGCGCGGCAGGTAAAGATCGTTCCCTGGTCTTTTCCGACTGGCTGCACCCGACCGCAGAAGATCGCACTTTGGTTTATGACAAGGGAGCGTACGTGCTGCACCTGCTGCGCGAGGAGCTGGGTGAACGCGCGTTCTGGGAAGGCATTCGTGACTACACGCGCAAATATTTCGGTAAATCAGTTACGACCGCTGATTTTCAAACGGCGATGGAACAGGCGAGTGGCAAAAATCTGAAGAAGTTTTTCGCGAAGTGGATATACGTGACGCAATGATGATGAATCAAAATCTCTTTTTCTTAAGTCGACTCTATTCGCCGCGGTTCCGTGCAAGTTTACTTAGCAGATTTGTTTTCACTTCCGGCCATTCGTCGTCGGTAATGCTGTAGAAAACTGAATCGCGGATGCGGCCCGTTGGCAGGATCAAATGCTTGCGCAGAATGCCTTCTTCCTTTGCACCGAGACGCAAGATCGCCGCGCGTGATTGTTCATTGAGCACGTCGGTGATCAATTCGATGCGCAGGCACTTCCAGGTCTCAAACGCATGCGTGAGAAGCAGCAGCTTGCATTCGGTATTTATCGGAGTACGTTGTGCGCTTTTAGCCAGCCACGTGTAGCCGATGGCGCATTTGCGATCGTTTGGGAAGATTTCGTAGAAGCGCGTACTGCCGACGATCTGATTGCGCGCTCTATCGACGATGACAAACGGAAGTTGGTTCCCGAGCTTCAATCCATCTAACGCAAATCGAATATAGTCCTTCATTCCTTCTGGTTTGGGAATGATGGTGACTTGTGTATTCCAGAGTTCGCCGTCAGCCGCGGCGTCAATCAACGCTGTCTCATGATTCATCGTCAGCGGCTCGAGCCGAACGCGGCGGCCTTCGAGTGTAATCGGTGAAACCTTCATAAGTCGCGGCCGTCAGAATACTTTAATCGAGGTTTGTTTCGAAACGCTGACGCTAAATCGATCGAAAAAATGTGTCAAACGATGAAGACACACTCAATTCACGCCTTGCGCCAGCCTCAGCCGCGTGAGACATTCTCGTCATCACGAACATGAAACCATCGACATTCGTTCTTACGTTGCTGATTACGTGTGCCTTTGCACAATCGATCTTGGGGCAAAAGGTCTTTCGCGTGAGCGAGCCTGATGCCATCAATCCGGCTGAAGTCTCGGTCGCGATCAATCCAAAAAATCCGGACAACATCGTCGGCGTATCCTTCGCTGTCGGCAGACCGCCGCGCGCGCCCTACGGCAGTTACAACTATTCATCGATGGACGGTGGCAAGACCTGGAAGACGATTCCCGTCGCCGATCCAAAAAATCTCTACCAGGGTGACGACGTGGTATATTTCGGCAACGACGGCACCGCCTATCACATTCATCTCTCGTTTGACGGCATTCGCACGGCGCGCCCTCGCCGCGCGGAAACTGGCATGCTGGTCGAGTCGTCCGTCGACGGCGGTGTGACCTGGTCCGATTCCGTGCCGGCCATCAATCATGTCAACAGCGTCATCCCCTTCGAAGACAAGCCCGGAATCGTCGTCGATAACGCGCCGCAATCGAAATACAAAGGCAATGTGTATCTCGCCTGGACGCGGTTCGACGTTTACGGCAGCAGCGATCCCAATTGTCATTCGCACATTTACTTCACGCGCTCGACCGATCACGGCAAATCATTCGACATGCCGGTCAACATTGCGGACACCGTCGGCGACTGCAAAGACAGCGATGACACGGTCGAAGGCGCCGTGCCGGCGGTCGCTCCGAACGGCGACGTGTACATCGTTTGGGCTGGGCCGTTGGGGTTGGTGTTTAAGAAATCGACCAACGCCGGATTGTCGTTCAGCAAGGAACAAGTGATTAGCCAAATGCCGGGTGGATGGGACTTTGGCGTCGATGGTCTCGAGCGCGCGAATGGAATGCCGGTGACCGGAGTTGATTTGAGCAATGGGCCGCACAAGGGCACGCTCTACGTGAACTGGATCGATGCGCGCAACGGCGACCCTGACGTGTTCGTTGTATCTTCAAGGGACGGCGGTCAGACGTGGTCCACGCCAACGCGGGTCAACGACGATCCAGCGAGGAACGGCAAGGCTCAGTTCTTCACCTGGATGTCCGTCGATCCAGCGGATGGATCGATCAATATCGTCTTTTACGATCGACGCGATACCGAGGGGGCCATGACGAAATTGATCATGGCGAGAAGCATCGACGGTGGCAAGACCTTCGTCAATTACAAAATCGATGCGCCTCCGTTCAAGTGCGAAAACGGCACCTTCTTTGGCGACTACACCGGCATCGCTGCGTACGGCGGGCGGGTTATTCCGATGTTTATGCATTTCAATGAACAGCGGAAGTTGATCGTCTCGGTGGCTCTCTTTCAATTCAAGCCGGGCACGCAGGAACTGATTGAATAACAGCTATGCTTGGTTTGATTCAATGGCCGGCGATGATCGTGACGGTCATTGCCGCGTGGATGGTCGCGTCGAAAAGAAAATTCAAGCGGAACTGGGGATTCTGGCTCTTTCTTTTAAGTAATCTTCTGTGGATTGTGTGGGGCATTCCCGATCGCGCGTACGCGCTCATCGTCTTGCAAATCTGTCTCGCTTTAATGAACATTCGCGGCGTTATCGAAAGCGATTCGCGCGCGAGCGAAAGCTGAATCAACCTTCGGCCGCAGCTTCAGCCAGGGCAACGTCTCCTTCGGCGAGTTCGCGCTTCATCTCTTCCGGAGTGCCGAACACGCGCGCCTTCGCATCGTCAAATTCACCTTCCCAGCGCGCGACCACGACCGTCGCCAGGCAATTGCCGAAAACATTCACGGACGTGCGGCCCATATCCATCAATTCATCGACACCGAAAATCACCGCAACGCCGATTGGCCCAAGGCCGCTTGGCATGAAACTGTTCAGCGTCGCCAAAAGAATCACCAGCGCGGCGCGCGGTACGCCGGCGACTCCTTTCGAGGTAATCATGAGCGTCAGCATCATCACGATCTGCCGCCCGAAACTCATGTGACCGATAACTGGCTCGGCCGCTTGCGCCACGAAGACCGAGGCCAGCGCGAGATAGAGCGTGGTGCCATCGAGATTGAAGCTGTAGCCGGTCGGAATCACGAACCCGACGATGCGCCGCGGCACACCCAGTCGCTCCATGTTCTCCATGGCTTTCGGCAAAGCGGATTCGCTGCTGGTCGTCGCAAAGGCGATCGTGAAAGGTTCGCGCACGGCCTTTATAAATTGTCCGATCGGCACGCGCGCAATGAGCATCACGACCAGCAATACCAGGAGCAACACGACCAGCGCCAAATACAACGAGCCAATCAAAAGGCCGAGATTCTTCAATACCTGAAGGCCGTTCGTCGCGATCGTATGGGCCATCGCCGCGCCCACGCCGATGGGCGCGAACATCATCACGTAATTCGTGAACTTGAACATCACCTGCGACAGCGCGTCACAACCGCGCAGGATCGGCGCCGCGCGTTCGCCCATCGCCGAAACCGCCATCGCAAACAGCACGCTGAACGCGACGATTTGCAGCACGTCGCCGCGCACCATTGAATCGATCACGCTCGCCGGAAAAATATGGACCAGCAGATCGCGAAAGCCTTGCGGCGCGATCGTTTTAAGCGTCCCGATGTCACCGCCGCCCGCCAAAACCACGTTTACGCCAGGTTTGGTGAGATTGACCACGCCGAGGCCGATGAAGAGCGCAATCGTAGTGACGATCTCAAAATAAAGGAGCGCCTTCACGCCCATGCGCCCGACCTTTTTGAGATCGCCGCCGCCGGCGATGCCGACAACGAGCGTCGAGAAGATCAACGGCGCGATGATCGACTTAATGAGATTCAGAAAAATATCGCGGAGGAAGTAGACGTTGTTGCCCCACTTCGGACTGAGGTAACCAATCAGTCCGCCAACGACGAGACCGATGAGAATCTGCATGGTGAGCGAAGGTCGATACCAGGGACGACGGACAGTTGATTGCTGCGTGGTGGGCTCTGGCTTAATCATGATCAAAAGTTTGTTGCGGTTATTCTGAAAACGAGCTTCACTTGTGTGGCCGTGAGGTTCTCGATGGACGCGTCGGCTTTGACATTCAGCCACCCCTGCGCCCGAAAATAGTCTTCAATCACTTTCGTGGCTTTCTTAACCTCTACAGAATTGAGCGGTTTGCCTACGCGCAAATCTACATGCTGCCGGGTGAATTCATCGACGATCTCGGATTGGCGTTTTCGCTCTAATCCCGTGAAAGCAATTTCAGCGATGAGCGGCAGTTCGGCGACTTCAAAAATCACGCATACGCCGCCTCTCACGCCGTCCTCAATCGTGACGCGCGTACTTAGCTTATTAAAATACCCTGATGCAAGAATCGTCTGCAGATCCGCTGTGACTTGGGCTGGATCGTATCGGTCACCAGGCCGTGTCTTGATCCAGCCGAGGATTTCCTCTTTCGTCACTCGACGATTCCCGACGATATCTACTTCTTCAACCAGACGTTTGGCAGACGGCGCGGCATTCATGGTTGTGACTCCGCGGTCGTTGAACCGGAAATCAAACCTTTGTCCTTGCGAGACGGTGTGCCAATTCATCTCGGCGGGCGTGAAGCTTATCAAACTAACGGCGGCGACCACCCATTCGGCAGCGTTCGGCGGCTCGCTCTTCGTCACTCTGATGTCCGTCACTCGAGCCGAGCGGCAAAGCACGACGTCGAGCGTGACATGAATCTGGGTCTGCGCGCCCAGTGCGTCGAACAGCATGTGAAAGTCTGGTTGTTCGCGAACTATTGCGGGCTTACTCACATCTTCGCGATCGTACACAGGACCACGACACTTCTCGGCTGGAACTTGCGACCAGGTGGCAAACGGACATGCGAGCAGAACGAGCGCAGCAAGGCTGAAGATCGAGAGCTGTTGGATCGTGGAATCTTTCATCTTCCCCACTTCAATTTATTCCGCAGCACTTCAAAGTAATTCCGATTCGGAGGCTGCACCAGATCGAACGCGGTGCTGCTCTTGCGAATCAACACGCGGTCGCCCGGTTGCAATTCGAATCCGACTTGTCCGTCGAGAGTCAATGCAACGTCTTCATTTTCAGTGATCAAACGCACTTCGATCGCCGAATCGTCGGGCACGACGATAGGCCGGTTTGAAAGCGTGAAGGGACAAATGGGAGTGATCACCATTGCCTTCATCGACGGAAAAATGATTGGACCACCGGCCGACAGATTGTAAGCCGTCGAACCCGTCGGCGTCGCTACGATCAGACCGTCGGCGCGAAAAAGATTTACGAATTGATCGTTGAGATACGCTTCGATTTCGATAATCCGCGCCAGTGCCGACTTATTCATCACGACATCGTTGAGCACTTGATTGCTCGTCACCAACTCATTGCCGCGCCAAAGCTCGACACTCAACATCAAACGCTGCTGAACCTTGTATTTACCGGCGAGAATTGCTTCAAGCGCCGGTAGCATCTCTTCGATCGGAAATTCGGCAAGATAGCCCAGGCCGCCGTAGTTCACGCCGATCACCGGCGTTTGTGTGTCGCCGAGCATGCGCGCCGTCGCGATCATCGTACCGTCGCCGCCGAGCACCAGCATCAGATCGACGCGCTGCGGCAACTCTGTTTCGTTGGCGATTTGGATTGTGCAACCGGTTTGGTGTTCGATCTGTTCGCGTTCGATTTCCGGCAGGCCGACAAACGAGATGCCGCGCTCGCTCATCCACTTCGTTAGCGCACAGAGGGTTTCCAGGGCGTCCGGTTGGTGCGGCTTGACGACGACACCGATGCTCTTGATCGAAGTTTGCGTCATGATGCGGGCGTCTAATAAATCACAAAGCGCACGAGAGCACAAAGCGAATTGTCTCAGAACCGGGAGCGCTGGCGACCGGATCGCAGGACGCGTCTGATTCTGCCGTCCGCCGAAAAAGCAATACTGATCGAGAAAGAGCCCAGTTGTCCTATGATCCGGTCGCTACCGCTCCCGGTTCTGACACATAAAGCGCCAAAAACTCGACATTGCCATCCGCGCCTTTGATCGGTGACTCGATTACGCCCCGGACCCTGAGACCGAGCGACTCCGCTGCCGCATTCACTTGCGCGATCACGCGCGCATGCTGCGCCGGATCTTTGACGATGCCGCCTTTGCCCACTTTGTCTTTGCCAACTTCAAATTGTGGCTTGATTAGCGTGATGATTCGACCGTGCTCATTCAATAGCGCGGTGACGGCTGGAAGAATTTTCGTGGCTGAAATGAAGGCCACGTCAATCGTGATGAGATCGACTTGCTCGTCAAAGTCGGTAGCGGAGAGATATCGCGCATTCACGCCCTCGCGGACTTCAACCCGTGGATCGTTGCGCAACTTCCAGTCGATTTGATTATGGCCAACGTCGATCGCGACGATTTTGTGCGCGCCTTGCTGTAACAAACAGTCGGTGAATCCACCCGTCGAGGCGCCGACGTCGAGACAAACAAATCCGTTTACCTCGATTTGAAACTCGCGCAGCGCAGCTTCGAGCTTCAGCCCTCCGCGGCTGACGTATCGTCCGGCATCGCTTCGTTCCTTAATTCGGATTGCGACGTTGGCCGGAAATCTTTCAGATGGTTTATTGACGAGCTGCTCATCAACCAAGACGGAGCCTGCCATCACCAAGGCCTGAGCTCTGGTGCGCGATTCAACCAGGCCGCGGTCAACCAGGAGCTTGTCGATGCGCTCGCGCTGCATGATGAGAAATGTAGCGCAACACGTGCTGTGTCAGAAGCCCGACTGTCAAGGAGGGCTCCTTAAGCAAGCGGCCCTCCCTTACGGTTGGGCTTCTGACACTTATCGCCGCGCGCTTTGCAGAATTGCGCGTGGGGCTTCGCCGATTCCGAGCTCAGACGAGCACTCACGGCATAACCAGACCAGGACCCGAGGCGCATCGACCCAATAAAAAGGCGCGACTTTGCTGGCGAATTTCATGGCCGATTCAGCTTGCAAACGTTGTATTGCCTGGATGAAAAAGATGCCGTTGTAGGTTTCACCATCGCGGCCCTTGTCGCGATGAACACATTCTCGCTCAAAAAAGAACTGCTTCATGGAGGCTACCCTTCTCTCGCGCCGCACCGCGCGAGCTGATACTAAAAAAAAGAATTCTTCGAATCTCTGATCTCAGATTTCAAATTTTCCCGATTCGAGATTCTGAGTTTCACTTACAGTTCGAACCTAAGCTTCGATCTGCGATTCAAAGCAATCCTGTCGGGTATCGATTTTATTTGAGGATAAAACGGGGCCGGGCAAATCCGAAGAGAGTCGTTGGTTTCTGCCTCGCGCGCATGATGCCACGAGCGAGTGACCAGGTCAATACACTTTTTTGAAGTGAAGCAAGGTGACAGGAAATGTCACGTAGTCAGCTTCTGATGTCGCGCGCGCCGGTCATCAAGGACTTCGATCGATTCTTTCACGCGCGTATAGATTCCGTCGGCGTCCAGCCCATACTTTGCGAGCAGGAGTTTTGGATCGCCATGCGTCACAATGCGATCAGGCACGCCCATGCGCACCACCCGCACGCGATCCTGCAATCCGTTCTCTTCCAGCAGTTCGAGCACCGCAGCTCCGAAACCGCCCGCAAGATAAGCCTCTTCGACAGTTACGATCAGACGTTTGGTCCGAGCGAGCGCGAGCAACAAAGCGCTGTCGAGCG
>DASQYL010000514.1:0-10283 GCA_035639235.1 Pyrinomonadaceae bacterium
ACCGGAAACCGCCGCGATGGTCACCACATCAGGATCGACTGCGAAAAAATTTGCTGCCTGCAACTTTCCCACCGAGCCATCCGCGTTAAGCGTGTAAACAAATAGATCGAATTGCGCTGCCGGGTTAGTCCAGTTTACCTGCACCTTCACATAATTTTGCGCGTCGTAGCCCGCCGGCACGTCGACCGCTAAAGTGAAATCGCTGCACGGCAGCGTCCCGTCGCAAGTCGGCACGCCGTTCACTTGATCGGTCGGATTCGCCACAAAGAATGGGCCTGCACTCCATGTCACCGCCGGTGCACCAACCGTCAATGTATTTGGATCGACGGGAACCGCGGGCGCAGCGGTGGTATGAATGGTCGACGCTGTGATCGCTGCACCGATAATTATGATGAATAGGCTGAAGCAAACGATGAGCTTCTTCGAAGCCGAAAATTGCGGGCTATTCGTGTGGTTACGGCGAGACATAGCGACCTCCTGTATCTCAGGTAAAGCTGCCTTAGAATTGAGAACAGCTTAAGGAAGGTCACTTGAGGAATCCTTGAGTAATTCTTGGGCAGATTTGAAATGCGTTGCCGCAACCGAAATGTAATGGAATTAATTGCGTAGCGGTCGTTGACGCTCCGATCACGACACGCGAACGGGATTAGGCTTCGACCGGCGTGAGCGATTCTTCTTTTAATTTTTCAGCCTGATAGTGCGTGGTGAGCGCCTCGATGATCGCGTCGAGCGAGCCGTCCATCACTTGATCGAGTTGATGAATGGTGAGGCCGATGCGGTGATCGCTGACGCGGTTTTCTTTGAAGTTGTAGGTGCGAATCTTTTCTGAACGGTCGCCGCTGCCGACCATCGAACGGCGCTCGCCGGCGATCGCTTCGTGTTGCTTCTGTTCTTCGATTTCCTGCAAACGCGCGCGCAACACGCGCATCGCTTTCTCGCGGTTTTTGATTTGCGATTTTTCGTCCTGCATCGAGACGACGGTGTTCGTCGGCAAGTGGGTAATGCGCACGGCGGAGTAAGTTGTGTTCACCGACTGGCCGCCGGGGCCCGATGAGCAGAAGGTATCGATGCGCAAATCCTTCGGATCGATCTTCACGTCGACTTCTTCCGCTTCCGGAAGAACGGCGACGGTAATCGCGGAAGTGTGAATGCGCCCGCTGGCTTCGGTTTGCGGGACGCGCTGAACACGGTGCACGCCCGACTCGTGTTTGAGTTTGGAGTAGACCTTGTCGCCTTCGATCAAGGCAACGCCTTCCTTGATGCCGCCGATGCCCGACTCAGACGCGTCCATGATCTCCATGCGCCACCCCTGCCGTTCGGCGTAGCGTGCGTACATGCGCAGCATCTCAGCCGCGAACAAGGTCGCTTCGTCGCCGCCGGTGCCCGCGCGAATTTCGAGGATCACGTTCTTTTCGTCGTTCGGGTCCTGCGGAATGAGCAGGACTTTCAGATCGTTTTCAGTTTGTTCGATCTGCGCGGACAACGATTCGATTTCAATCTGCGCCAGTTCGCGCATGTCCGCGTCGTCTGAGCCGGCGGCGAGTTCGCGCGCGCCCCCGAGTTGTTCGCTCAGCGATTTGAACGAGCGATATTTCTCGACTATCTCGCCGAGGTTGCGATGCTGCTTGGCGGCTTTCGCGTACGCGGAAGGATTCGACAACAACTCGGGTGAAGAGAGTTCGTTGGTCAACTCTTCGTAACGCGTTTCGATTTGTGCCAGTTTGTCGAGCATGTTTTTGTGTCCGACAAACTTTTAGTTTGTCGAAACGACAAGCTTAAGCTTGTCGAACCTCAAGACAGCGGCGCGAGTTCCGGCTCTCCCGTCGCCGGTTCCAACCTCAAACTTTCTTTCAACGCTTCGATTGCCACCTCCAACTGCGAGTCGTCCGGCTCCTTTGTCGTGACGTTCTGCAGCCACACGCCCGGCTTCGTGATCATTTTGAAGAACGCGCCGCTTTCTTTCTTCGCCGACAGGCGAATTATTTCGTATGACAGACCGGCGACAACTGGAATCAGCACAATGCGGACTAAGAAATTGAAGAGCAGCGAATCGAATCTCACGATCGAGAACAGCACGATCGAAACCAACATCACGACCATCAGAAAGCTCGTGCCGCAGCGTGGATGCTGGCGCGGTTGCGGGCGCGCGTTCGCGACGTTTAGTTCGAGGCCTTTCTCCCAGGTGAACACCGTCTTATGTTCGGCACCGTGATATTCAAAGACGCGGCGAATGTCTTTCAAAAAAGAGAAGCCGATGATCATGATCAAAAAGAATGTCATCCTGATCACGCCGTCGATTAAATTGAATCCAACTGTCGGACGAACGGGATGCAAATAACCTCGAATTGAATTCCAGGTCTTGCCTACGGTTGAAGTTTCTGGCTGCGGTTGCGCTCCGGTCGTTGCTGTCGAGGTCGCAGCCGGTGTATTGGCCCAACCAACGGCGACAAAGATCGCGTTCGTTAAGAGCAGCGGCGCGGCGACGAAAAGCAGTACGTTGAAGATCAAGGCGAAGATGATCGAACTCGCCGCCGTTGCGGTGGCGCCGCGCTTCAATTCATCTTTAGGCCGCTTCTTTTTCGGAATCGGAAAGAGACCCGGCACGCCGCCGGTGATTCCCGCGAAATCTCCTTCGCCTTCGATGACTGCCGGCGTCAATGCGACTTCCACTTCCGCGCCTTCGGCTTCCCGCGCCTCGGCGAATGCCTCACCGGCGGAATAATTCAGCGCCTTGATTCCCAAGCCCATCGATTGCAGCAGCACTGCGCCACCGCGCAGAATCGGCAGTTTGAGAATCGGAGCTTTGTCGCTCCATTTGGGAAGCCTTGCGGCGGTGTTGACGATTGTACCGTCGGCTTTGCGCACGGCGATCGCGTAAGCGTTTGGGGTGCGCATCATCACGCCTTCGATTACGGCCTGGCCGCCGACGATTAAATCTCGTTCGTTAGTACTCATGACAATTAATAATAGGACAAAAGCGACGTAGGCGACGAGTAGAAAAATGCCGGCGAATGGTGCTGGTCGCCTCGCATTCGATGCGCTTTGCGCGACCAGCGTCGTACGCCGGCAACTCTCAATTCCAATTGCTAATGCTTGATTGTCATTAACTTACTTCGCAGCCGCGGCTTCCGGCGCCTTCTTGCCGTAACGACGGTTGAATCGATCGACGCGTCCCGCCGTATCAACCAACTTCTGCTTCCCGGTGAAGAACGGATGGCACGCCGAACAAATTTCCACGTGCAGATCGTCTTTGCGGGTCGAGCGCGTCTTAAACGTTTCGCCGCAAGCGCACGTCACCGTGATTTCTTTATATTCAGGATGAATTCCGGGTTTCATTTCTTGGTCACCTTATATTGTCGTCAAATCTTCATCTCAATCAAACAGATATGATACGGACTGCGGACATGCATCGTCAAGCCATTGGTAATGGTGACCTTTGGTGGAAATGCGAAATTTGCTGTCCGGTGATTTTGTATCTCCCGTCGCTATCCCGGCAGACGGTGACCTCCGCTCTTCCGATTGCTGCCATATTTTGCGTCACGGAATCGGTCCACTTTTGAGATGCATCCTTACTGTGCTTCCAGGAGCCACAAGAGTGTCTGCTGCTGGCGACTGGGAGTCAACCCACTTTGGGCCTGATCCAGTTCCGCCGGTGAATTGGGGTACGAGACCAGCGGCAAGGACGTCTTTTTTGGCCACCGCTTGCGGCGAGGCGATCACGTACGGGACGATGGCTGGTCGGAGGAGGTTGTCCATCCATAGTTCCTGGATTCCAGTTCGGGTGTCCGTCCACAGTAGATAGAAGCCGTACTCGCTCGCATCAAGACCGAAATACTCACCGATGAATGTGAGATTAGGGTCACCATGCGCCCAAGGCGCATCAATACTGGGATCCCAAGGCTTGCTGGTTGCAGTAATGAGTTGAGAAAATGATACACCCTTGTCGAACGAAACCGCCATTCGCGTGTCTATGCTTGGCGTAACCGGCTTTGGTCCGAACTCGTAAAATGCACACGCCAGGACTCCGTCCGGTCGAAAGACTATTTGGGGATGAAAGTGAAACAGGTTGTTATCGAACGGGAGACTCGCTAACAAAGGTTTCCCTTTCGGCGGCGTGATCCAGGTGCTTCCTCCATTTGTCGAAGCTGCATAGTAAATTCTTGATTTACCCTCTCGGTTGTCGGCCCACGCCACGAGTATTGTAGAGCCGAAAACACAGGCGGTTGGCACGGTCAGTACCCGAAAGTGTCCCCCGGGAAACGTCGTGATATTGAAAGCGCCGATGCCTGTCGCCGGAGACGCTGTCCCGTGAAAGCTGTTCCCGCCGTCGGTCGACTTCACCATCTTAATCTCGCTTCCAACTTGAAATATGACGTACACGCTTCCATCGGCAGCGACATTGACTTCTGGTGAAAAGGACAACGGAGCGATGGAAATTCCGGCGGGTGACGTTCCCGTACCTATCCAACTAGCACCATGGTCCAACGTCCGGGCGAAGCATAGGCCACCTGGCCCATCCCACACAGCATAAACCCGTCCCCGAAACGGGCTCGCTGGATTGCCATCAGCTGCTGCCCATTGTTTGTCGTCGATAGAACTTGTGTGGAACAACTTCGGCGCGCCCCAGGTTTTGCCCCCGTCGGTCGATTTATACGCAGCCATGCCGATTTGAAGATTGCCTGGCGGGTTGCTGAAGGGAAGCGCTACCAGGAATACGTTGCCGGAATCATCCCACGTTAGCGCCGGGTCGGAGATGCCGGCCCACCCGGGAAGCAGCATGAGCGCTGCGGAATCGTGCCAACTCACACCGGCGTCGGCGGAAAACGACGTGGCTATGGTGAAGTCGTAAGTCTTGTAGTTGTTGAACCTTTTCGATGCGCCAACGATCTGCTGCGCGTTATTAGGATTGATCACGAGACAGCTTTCGCTTCTCGCGTTGTTAAGACTTGTGTCGAAGGTGACCTGGCGGTTGCTCATGAGCGACGCTCCCTCGTTGAATAGAAATGGAAAGCCATTCTGAAAAGCGCGCGATGGAAGATAAGAATTATAGCGAGGACGCGAAAATAAGCAGGCGCACCTTATTACAGATGTAAACCAAATGCAAACGAAAATGCGAGGTCGGTAGAAAGCCAACTTGAGTGGGCACTGCCAAAATTTTGGACATTGGCAGCGGCCATTCTACTTCGCGGCGGAAGATTTCAAATTTGACTCTACCGTGCCATCCAAACATCGGCATCGATCAATCCCAAATGCGAAAAGCGTGACGGTCTCTGAATTGACAATGCGACAAATCGCGTGCTAAAAGTCAGCTTCGTCCGACCTGTTTTAAATTGCATTTACACGTGAGCGTTGCGTTAAATTTTCGCGCGCCCGCGGCTTGCTTGGACGGAAGCCCGAAGCGTTGCTTACTCAGAAGTGTACTAACTGAGTTCTATGGCCCAGGAAGGTAACTCCCCGGAGACGGGAACACCGACTGACGCACCCGCAGAGAAGCGCGAGCAAACAGTGCGCGCTGACCCCACTCCACTGTCAGCCGACGCCGAAAAAGACGCGCAAGTCGAAGCCGCGAAAGCCAAGGTCGCTGCTGCAAAGGAAGCTGCGGCCCAGAAGGCTGGAACTGCCGCGCCCGCGGCGCCGAAACCTCCAGTCAAGAAGAAAGATGAAGGGCCGAAACCGGCCGATGCTTCGCAACATCCGCTGGTTGTGAAATTGAAAGAGAAGCTCGGCGATGGAGTGCTTGAAGCGTCGGAGTTTCTCGGGCAACTCTCGATCGCTATTGCGCCTGAACGAATCGTTGAGGCTTGTCTGGAGCTACGAGACGATACTGAGACTCCATTCAATTACCTGTCGGATTTAACCTGCGTTCATTATCCGGACAATAAGAGCGCGCCCTTCCAGGTCGTCTATAACTTGTATTCGATTTCGAAGAACGAGCGCGTGCGCTTGAATGTCGATACCAACGGCGCCGGTGTCGAGAGCGTGACCAGTGTTTGGCCGTCGGCTGATTGGCTCGAGCGGGAAGTTTACGATCTGTTCGGGGTCGTGTTTCGCAATCATCCCGATCCGCGCCGGATTTTGTTGCCGCCGGATTGGGAAGGTCATCCGCTGCGGAAGGATTATCCGCTGGAGTTTGTCGAGAATCGCTGGACCGAAAATCATCTGCCGGAGTTCACTGACGTGCAGCGTGAACAGGTCGAACAACGCCGCAATTATGGACTGGAGATACTTTCGGTGCCGCAAGAACGAGAGGTGCGGAAGCTCTTTCGCAGCGGCAAGGAAGTGATGCCGAAAGATAAGTAAAGCTGTCAGTGGTCAGTTGTTTGTTGTCCGCTGCAACTGACAACTGACAACTGACAACTGACGACTGACAATGAGTCCAAAAGAAATCGCCAGCCATTACGGAGCCAAACTGTTCGACACGGCGGACGCAGCAACTGCTGCCGGCTTTGTCCTTACGGAACGCCACGCGCCACGAAATGTTTGGAACAAGGCCAGCGCCACCCAATCGTTGATATTGGGTCTGCGAGACAAGAAAGAAAAGGGCGAGATAAAAGAAATCGGATTGGTTAATGAGCCATTCGCCGTGACCGGCTGTTATCTTCCGAATGATGGGCAGTCAGAATGACGACGGGCACTCAATCGATGACTAACACCGCCAAGTTGCGCGACTCGACGAGTGTGTTTCTTGTGGGCAACATCGAGGACGTCATGCGATGGTACGAAAAGCTTGGTTTTGCTGCAGAGTATTATCCGCCCGGCTTCTGTATTCTGACTCGCGATGCGGTGTCAATATTTTTCCAGCAGCAAGATGGTTACGTGAGGCCCGATGATCCCGGCGCGCGGGCGCGCCAAGCCTGGAATATCTATATTGAAACCGATAACGTGGCTTCGCTTTTTGAAGAGTTCTCGAGGTTGCCGGAGGTGAACATCGTGCGAGCGCTTTCGCCTCAGGTGTACGGACAAATTGAATTCGACGTCATGGATCTGAACGGCTATCGCTTAGTATTCGCGCAGCCCACTACGTAGATCCTGCCAGGAACCGATGCATCAAGTTGAAATCGCCACCACTCGAGAAGCCCTGCTGGACGCGCCGGAGATGACGCTCAACATGGGGCCGCAGCACCCTTCGACGCACGGCGTGTTGCGCGTGGTGCTGAAGCTTGATGGCGAAACGGTGATCGATCTCGACTGCGACGTCGGCTATCTCCATCGCGGGATGGAGAAGATTGCCGAAAATCGCATGTACACGATGATCGCGCCCTATTGGGACCGGCTCGATTACATCGCGGCGGTTTCGAACGGTTTGGTTTGGGTCGAGACGGTCGAGCAGATGATGGGACTCGACGTGCCGCGGCGCGCTCATTATATAAGGACGATCCTGACGGAATTGAACCGCATCGCTTCTCATCTGCTTTGGCTGGGCACGCATGCGATGGACATCGGCGCCGTGACGATTCTGCTGTGGGCGTTTCGCGAACGCGAAGAAATTCTTAAAATTTTTGAACGTCAATTCGGCGCGCGACTCACTTGTCATGCGTGGCGCATCGGCGGCATGCCGAACGATGCTTACGATGGTTTCGTCGAAGACGTGAAGCGGTTCTGCGACAATTTTCCAACGCGGCTTGATGAATACGAAACTGTACTCTCAGAAAATCGCATCTGGTTGAGCCGCACGGTCGGCATCGGAGTCATTTCAGCTCACGATGCGGTCGCGATCGGTTTGTCCGGTCCCGCGCTGCGCGGTTCGGGCGTCGCGTGGGACATTCGCAAGGCGCGGCCTTACGCGGCTTATGCCGAGATGGATTTCGAAGTGCCGCTCGGTGAAAATGGCGACACGTACGATCGTTACCTGGTGCGCATGGAAGAGATGCGCCAGTCGCGACGCATCGTCAAACAGGCGATTGAGAACCTTCCCGACGGACCGGTGAATGCGAAAGTGCCGAAGCTGATCAAACCGCCTGCGGGCGATTACTATCATTCAATCGAAGCGCCAAAGGGCGAGATCGGTTGCTACATCGTTTCAGATGGAACGCAGCAACCGTGGCGCGTGCGCGTGCGGCCGCCGTCCTTTATTAATCTGCAAGCACTCCGGCAAATGAGTATCGGCCATCTGGTGGCGGATGTTGTCGCAATTATCGGAACGCTGGACATTGTTTTGGGCGAGATTGATAGATAAAACATCCCGTAGGGATGAGATGTTTATAGAACCTAAGTTACCCCTGAATCCCAGAGCCCATTTATGGGCGACAGAATATTTCGCTCCTAAAGGAGCGCTGGTTTCATCGTGACTAAGTTGCTATAAATATTTCGCCGCTCTGCGGCGATTCGAAAAAATGCTTTTGGCATTCGCCGCTCCAACATTCATCGACAACTTGCTACTGAAATTCTTCAGCGAGCCGACGGTGAACTATGTCATCTGGCCGTTCATTCAGGTCGGCGCGGTCGTGACGATCACAGCCTTGTGGGTGGCGTACGCGACTTACCTGGAAAGAAAAATTTCGGCGTTCATTCAAGCGCGGCTGGGACCGATGCGTGTCGGCCCGTGGGGTCTGTTACAACCAATCGCGGATGGACTGAAGCTGCTAACGAAAGAAGATTTCATTCCTGAGAATGCCGACCGCTGGATCTTTTTCATCGCGCCATACATTGCCTGCGTCGCCGCTTTCATCGTCATGGCGGTCGTGCCGTTTGGACCTGACTGGGCCGTGATTACCGACGTAAACATCGGCGTCCTGTTCGTGCTCGCAGTGTCGAGCGTCGGCGTGCTGGCGTTGATTCTGGCCGGCTGGTCGTCGAATTCGAAATACGCTTTGCTGGGCGCGTTGCGTTCCAGCGCCCAGATGGTTTCGTACGAAGTGTCGATGGGTTTGGCGATCATCGGCGCCCTGATGTTTGCGCGGACACTTTCGTTGTCAGGAGTCGTCGGCGCCCAGGCTTCGAATTCGATCTGGTTTGTACTTTATCAACCGATTGGTTTTGTAATTTTCTTAATCAGCGGCATCGCCGAAAACAATCGCGCGCCGTTCGATCTGCCGGAAGCCGAATCGGAACTGGTCGCGGGCTTTCACACAGAGTATTCCGGTTTTCGCTGGTCGCTATTTTTCATGGCCGAATACGCGGCGATGGTGGTGGTCACCGCGGTCGCGACGACGTTGTATCTGGGTGGCTGGTACTTTCCGTTTGTCTATCGTTTGACGGAAGCGCGCGGGTTCCACAACGCATACGTCGTCGTTAGTTTGATCGTCTTTCTGGCGAAGGCGGGCTTGCTCCTTTATTTATACTTCTGGCTGCGCTGGACGCTGCCGCGTTTCCGCTACGATCAATTGATGGATCTCGGCTGGAAATGGATGTTGCCCGCCGCGCTCATCAATATCGTAGTGACTGCGCTCGCCGTTACGGTGATTCAGGGACTCGACAACCCGACGGGAATGCGGACAATCAAGTCATTGAACAGTGGACTCGGATTGACAGCCAGCGGCAAAGGGATCGCGATCGCTTTCGGGATCATCAATCTATTCTTGACCGCGGGCATTCTGTCATTAATTAATTGGCGGGCGCGCGATTTCAATCTGAAGAAACAGCGGCGCCAGATAAAACTGGTAGACTTGCCGAAAGGAAAACCGGCGGTGGTTCCGGTTGCGTCCGAATCGCAGAGTTAGAATTGAACCACAGAGGACAGCGAGAAACTCGAAACTGAACACTTGAAACTGAAGACTTCTTTATGCCATTAGTTCCCGTTCCCAAACCGACATTCGCACAGAAGCTCAAACGCTTCTTCATGATCGATCTGCTCAAAGGGATGGCCGTGACGCTGGGCTTCAACGTTGGCGCGCTCACGGACAAAGATGCGGTGGCGGGAAAAGGAATCTATACCGAGCAATATCCGAAGGTGCGTCCGGATGTGGCGCCCCGTTTTCACGGCGCGCCGCGGCTCAACATGGACCCAGAAACGCACGAGACGCTCTGCATCGCTTGCAACCTTTGCGCGCTGGCGTGTCCGGAAGATTGCATCGACGTGATTCCGATGGACGTGGAAGTTGTCGTCGCGGGTAAGCCGCGCCGCAAAAAAGTGCTCGATGAATTTATCTTCGACACTTCACGATGCATGTTCTGCGCGCTCTGCCAGGAAGCGTGCCCGACGTATTGCCTGGAGCTGACGCAGGATTTTGAATTGGCGACTTACTCGCGCGCGGGATTTGTCTGGAATCGCGAGATGCTCGAACAGGGCCGCGAGACGGTTAAGTATGAAAGCTAACGAATTTCCGATTGCCAATTGCCAATTG
>DASQYL010000515.1:0-7636 GCA_035639235.1 Pyrinomonadaceae bacterium
ACTGAATTTCGAAACGAACCATTAACCGATTTCACTGAAGAAGAAAATGCCGCCGCGATGCGTGCGGCGTTGGAGAAGGTAAAGGGCGAACTTGGCCGCGAGTATCCACTCGTCATCGGCGGTGAGCGCATCAATACCGGCGACACGCTGGACAGCATCAATCCGGCGAACCGCGCCCAAGTGGTCGGCAAGTTTCACAAAGCCACGAAGGAACTCGCGAACAAAGCTGTCGAAACCGCCGCCGAAGCATTCAACTCATGGCGCAATGTGCCGGCGCCAGAGCGTGCTCAACTATTGTTTCGCGTCGCCGAGCTGATGCGCGCGCGCAAACATGAATTTTCAGCATGGATGATTTACGAAGTCGCCAAGACCTGGCCCGAGGCTGACGGCGACACGGCGGAAGCGATCGATTTTCTCGAATTCTATGCCCGCGAAATGCTGCGGTATGCGAGTGAACAACCACTGGTGAAGATTCAGGGCGAGCACAATCATCTCAATTATATTCCGTTGGGAGTCGGCGCGGTAATTCCGCCCTGGAATTTTCCCTGCGCAATCATGGCCGGAATGACTGCCGCCGCGATCGTCACCGGCAACACCGTGGTGCTCAAACCTTCTTCTGATTCGCCGGCAATCGCCTTCAAGTTCTTCGAATTGTTGGAAGAAGCCGGTCTCCCGCCGGGCGTCGTCAACTTCATGACTGGTTCGGGCGCGGAGGTCGGCGATGTGGTGGTTGACCATCCGAAGACTCGTTTCATCGCATTCACTGGATCGAAAGAGGTCGGATTGCGAATCAACGAACGCGCCGCAAAAACCCAAGCGGGCCAGCTCTGGATAAAACGCGTTGTTGCGGAGATGGGCGGCAAAGATGCGATCATTGTCGCTGACGATGCGGATCTCGACGAAGCAGCTACTGGAGTTGTGCAATCTGCCTTTGGTTTTCAGGGCCAGAAATGTTCGGCCTGCTCGCGCGCGATTATCGATGCGCGCGTTTACGATCCGATGATCGAGAAGATCGCCGAACGGACCGCGAAGATTAAACTCGGCGACCCGACCGACAACTCGACCAACATGAGCGCCGTCATCAACGAGAAGGCGTTCAAATCAATCAACGGCTATATTGAAAAAGGAAAAGCCGAAGGTGGGCGAGTTGTCGCGGGCGGCGGTTCAGATGGCGAGCAGGGATTCTTCATCGAACCTACCGTCATCGCCGACGTCAAAGCCGGATCTACAATCGAGCAAGAGGAAATCTTCGGGCCAGTACTGGCGGTGATCAAAGCTAACGACTACGACGACGCACTGCGCATCGCAAACGACACGCAATTTGGTTTGACCGGCGCGGTTTATTCAAGCGACGAAGCGAAGCTCGATCGCGCGCGTAACGAATTTCACGTCGGCAACTTGTATTTGAATCGCAAGTGCACTGGCGCTCTCGTTGGCGTTCACCCTTTTGGCGGCTTTAACATGTCGGGCACCGATTCGAAGGCTGGCGGCCGCGATTATCTTTTGCTCTTCATGCAAGCGAAGCTCGCGTCTGAGAAGGTCGGGGCGACGCGAAAGCGGGCTGAAGCGGGCACGGCGATCTAGCTCTTCGCGCCGTCGGCGCGAGATATTTATAGAAGTCAGGAAATCCAAGAATGCTCAGCCGGTTGAAGATGCTCGCATCTTCAACCGGCTTGTCTTTGTTTATAGGTCCGAGTTCTATAAATATTTCGCCGCAACGCGGCTTCAAACCTATCGCTTGCGTGCGGCTCGACGGTAAACTCGTAAATTGATCATGCGCATTGTCTTCATGGGCACACCTGAATCTGCGGTGCCGTCGTTAAAACGGCTCGTTGACGAAGGTCACGAGATCGTCGCGGTCTGGACGCAACCTGATAAACCGGCGGGTCGTGGAAAAAAGCTACATGCGTCCCCCGTCAAGCAATTCGCGCTCGAACATAACCTGCTTGTTCATCAACCTCATAAAATCAAGACCAATGAAGCGACGGAGTTGTTTGCTTCACATCAAGCGGACGTCGCCGTGGTTGTTGCTTACGGAAAAATTCTTACGAATGAGTTCCTTGACGCGCCGACGCACGGCTGCATCAATGTCCACTTCTCGCTGCTACCGAAGTACCGCGGCGCGGCGCCGGTAAATTGGGCTATTGTAAACGGCGAAGAACAGACTGGCGTCACCACCATGAACATCGTTGCGGAACTTGATGCCGGGCCAATCCTGCTTCAGCGCGCCACACGAATTGACCAGGATGAGACGGCGCCGCAATTACTGAATCGCTTGGCCGAACTCGGCGCCGAATTACTGAACGAAACTCTCGCCAACCTGAGTGAGATCACACCTAAACCGCAAACCGGCTCTGAAGCAACGTTTGCGCCTATGCTCAAACGTGAGGACGGCTTGATTGATTGGTCGATGGATGCGTTCGCCATCGCCAACCGTGTTCGCGGCTTTCAGCCGTGGCCAAGCGCTTTTACCATCTTCCGGTCGCGACGTTTGATAGTTTGGGCGGCGAGATCAGAATGGATCGAGCAACTTCGCTTCCCGCCAGGCCAGATCATCGAAGCCAGCCGAGGTCGATTGATCGTGGCATGCGGCGAAGGCACCGCGTTGCGGCTAAGTGTAGTCCAACTTCAGGACTCGCGACGAATGTCGGCGAGAGACTTCTTGAATGGCACTCGCATCAACGTGGGCGAAATGATCGATTCGAATGTTCGTCCTTAACGTCAAGTCTCGAGCGAAGGATGATGCGAAGTATGCAGCTCACAAATGAATCACAAACGCGCGACGCCAGATGGTTGGCGGGATAGAACCTCGCGCCGCCGTGGTCAACAGAATCAGATAGTTCGCCTCGCCCCGAACTTCAGACATCGCTGCTCTTTCGATCGTAGGCTGAAGTCCGAGCTTCTCACCGCGAACTGGTCCAATCAAAGCCAGCCGTCGCAGACATGCGTAAAGGTGTTCCAGCCCCGAACCGAACTTGCCAATCTCGCTGCCCAACACTAAACGAACCTCGGCGCGTTCCTCGATAAAGTGTTTCACGAGCGACGCCGCCTGCGTCACCCCATTTTCAAAACGGATCCTGAAGTTCTCTTCGTCAATATCTTTAGTCAGCGTCGGATCGAGGACGATCGTGATGCGTCGTTCGTCTTCCGCGGCGAATTCGCGCACAGTCAAGCGGCGCGCGCGCGCGGTGGCTTTCCAATCGATGTGTCGCAGATCGTCGCGCGCCTGATAATCGCGTAACAGCAAAAGATCCTGGCCCGCGCCACGTCTGAGCGAAGTTGTTTGTCCCGATTGCAACGGCAAGAGGTTAAGCTTGTCTGTGATCGGCTCAGGCTTTGGATAGACAACTATATCCACATCGCGCGCGCTCAATCGCCGCCGGTGCCGGAAAAATCCGAATGGGAATCGCGTCGAAAGCTCGAAGCCCTTCACCAGAACATGTCCGCGCTTGGGAAATGTCTGCTCGATCGATTGTTCGGCGGCCGCCTGATGCGGGATATAAGCCAAATACGCCAGCGCTGTTTTGCCGCCGGCAGCAGAGGCGTTCTTGCGCGTTACTCCCGGGCGATCGAAAGTTCCGCGCATCTCGACCAGAATCGAAAATGACGGCAGCAGGCGCTTCGCGTTGCGGCAGGTGACCAGCACCTCCGCCCGTTCGCCCGCAAAGATGTGATCTGGAAAACGGGCCGACGCGTTAAGGTCGCGGAGCGAGATGCGCGCCGCCAACCACGAGACAAAGATCGTCGACAGCATGATCGACAACACCATGAAGAGCAGGTTGTTGCCCGTATTCCAGGCGGCAAAGCCGACTATCACCAGAATGACCACAAACACCACGCCGCCCGTCGTGACTTCGAATGGAAGGCCGCTCGCCGCGACTTCTGCAAAGGCCGAGCGCGTCAAAGGCGGCACGACCAACGCGGTAATCAATAGAATAAATACGAGCGACGCGATAGCGCCCGGCGTGGTGAGTTCCGGCGCGCCCAGTTGTCGTGCGGTTAAGGTAAGAATCGCGGTCGCGAGTCCGGCGAGCACCAGCAACGTGCCGAGGACAAAACGCCAGACGCGATTGAAGATTGGGGATTGCGGATTGCGGATTGCGGATTGATCTCTTGAATTACTCACTTTGTGCTCCGCAATCTAAATCTTTACAGCGGCACGCTGATGGTTTTCATTATTTCGCGCAGGACGGTTTCGGCTTCTTCGCTGCGCCGCATGGCGGAAGAATAGCGGGTGCTGACGGTGATGCGGTGCGCAAACACCGGCACGACCAAACGCCTGATGTCGTCAGGCAGACAGTAAGCGCGCTGCTCAGTGAGGGCCAATGCCTGCGCCGCGCGAAACAGTGCCAACGTGCCGCGCGGGCTGACGCCGAGATCGAGCATCTCGGACGAACGCGTCGCCGCCACGATTCGCATGAGGTAATCAACTATGGCGTCGTCAACCGAGATGTCGGTGACGGCTTGCTGCAACTCCAAAACATCGGTCGCATTCATTACCGGCTGCATCTCGTCCAACGGCTCAGCGTGTTCGCGGTCGCGCAAAATTTGTTTCTCGTCGATCGCTCCGGGATAGCCAATTCGCAAACGCAGCATGAAACGATCGAGTTGCGATTCAGGCAGAGGATAAGTGCCGTGATGCTCGATCGGATTTTGCGTCGCCAACACCATGAACGGATTTGGCAACGCGTGCGTCACGCCTTCAACGGTCACGTGTCCTTCGGCCATCGCTTCGAGCAACGCAGATTGCGTCTTTGGGGTCGTGCGATTGATTTCGTCCGCCAGAATTACGTTCGCGAAGATCGGTCCGGGCTTCCATTCAAAAAGCGACTCGATTTGGTTATAAACGGACAACCCGATAACGTCCGACGGTAGCAGATCCGAGGTAAACTGAATTCTCTGAAACGTGCAGTCGAGCGCGCGCGAAAGGGCGTGGGCCAGCGTCGTCTTGCCGACCCCCGGCACATCTTCGATCAGCAAATGGCCAGCCGCCAGGAGCGTCACAATCGTGTATCGCACGGCTTCAGGTTTTCCGCGAATGACTCGCTCGATTGCATTTTGCAGCAGTTCGACCTTCTCGGTGGCAGTGACAGCCAGCTCGCTGGAATTTGCGGTGCGCAGGTTTCTCATCGCGGCGTTGCGTCATTCTACAATGTAGTTGGGCCACCTGACTACGCGGCGTTTGCGGGTCGCGAGCCAATGACGCGCTGGCGGCGTTGTAGTAGAATCTCGCACGAGCGAGTCTTATCGTGTTCTTTTAGGAACCAACCAGTCGTCTCGCCGTTAATCGAGTAGAGGAAGCATTATGAACACCAATAAACGTCGTAAAGCCCAAGGTTTCACGCTGATTGAGTTGATGATCGTCATAGCGATCATCGGCATCCTAATCGGCGCCGCCGTCATTAGCTACCGAGCGGCGATGAAGTCCGGCTATGAAGCGGCGACCCTGCAGAACATGCACACCATTGCCGCCGTCCAGATTCAATATTTCAATACGCACAGCCGCAGCTTTGGCACCTTTGAACAATTGACGAAGGACGCCGGGTTGCCGGCCAAGTTTTTGGGAAATCCTCCGGTGGCTGATGGCTATACTTATACACTCAAGCTGGTCCCCAAGACGCCAAACTCAACTTCTTCGTACACGCTCAACGCCGACCCGCAGGATTCCGGCAGCAACCATTTTTATATTGACTCGAACGACAGCAGCATCCACGTAAACGCCACCCAAAGCGCCGGACCAAACGATCCACTTCAGTAGGTCCCTAAGCTATGGATAATGTAAAGACCGATGCACTAAGCGTGCCCCAAAAAGGCGCGCTGGATTTTGTTGCTTTAGGCGCGATCGTACACCGCCTCGATCCCGGCATTGTTCCTTTTCGCAAAGCTCAACACTGTGACATTCACGTGAGCGGTGGTGAATACAACGTCGCCGCCAATCTCGCTGACTGTTTTCGCCTGAACACCGGCATTGTCACCGCAATGGTGAAGTATCCCATCGGTGAACTAGTCGCCACGCGCGTTAAAGCCATGGGCGTAACGCCGTTCTACAAATGGTTCGAACACGACGGCGTTACGGGGCCGAACCTCGCGACCGTTTACAGCGATCGCGGACACGGAGTGCGGCCACCGGTCGTCTTTTATAACCGCGCGAACGAGGCGGCTGCACTTTTGCAGCCTGGCGATTTCGATTGGAACTCCATTTTCCACGGCGGGGTTCGTTGGTTTCACAGCGGCGGCATCTTCGCGGCGCTCTCAGAAACTGCGGCCGAGTTGATCGCCGAAGGAATGCAGGCCGCAAGAGCCGCTGGGGCGGTGACCTCGTTCGATCTGAATTTTCGCGAGAAGCTCTGGAAACGATCCGGAGATGCAAGTCGTGCAGTTTCTGTAATCGATCGGATCGTGAAGCACGTCGATGTGCTGGTGGGCAATGAAGAAGACTTACAGAAAGGCCTCGGCATAGCTGGACCCGAAGTATCTTCCAAGTCGAAACTCGACACGGACAACTTCTTTGCGATGATCGATCGCGTTGTCGCAAAACATTCACAGATCAAAGTCGTCGCCACAACTCTGCGTGAAGTTTATTCTGCTAACCGGCATTGTTGGGGGGCTGTCGCCTGGGTTGGCGGCAAACGGTACACTTCGATGACCTGCGATCTTGAAGTACACGATCGCGTCGGGGGCGGCGACGGCTTTGCTTCTGGATTTTTCTACGGATTGCTCACCGGCGAATCACCCGAGCAGGCATTGAAGCTGGGATGGGCTCATGGCGCGCTGCTGACAACCTTCCCCGGCGATACAACTATGGCGACGTTGGAAGAGGTTCGCGCTTTCACTCAAGGCGGGTCTGCTCGCATTCAACGTTAAACTCGACACCGTTCACCTAAGAGGGTTTTTGGTTGCGGTTCAAGAGAACGGCATCGTTGCCGAATCGGCCATGCGAGATCGCCAGTTCCTTCCGTCTCGCGACCAGGCGATCCAATAAATCAAGTCGGGTGTAGCGTTCAGTATCTAATGACGCGCCGTCCTTGGGAGCAGTGAAGAGTGACGAGTTGAAGGCCCCGCAGCTGCACCCGCTATGATGATGAAGGCACTACGACTCGTTCTTTAGTCCAATCGCGTGCGATGAAGATCGACAGGAAATGTCGTTATCTGACACCCCATTCCCACATTCCGTACAGAACTTTGTTGTCAAGACGATGCCCGCTTTGCTTGAGGAGCAGGACTGCTTGCCCGCGATGATGCGACTCGTGAGAAATCAGATAGGCGGTAAAGGCTGACGCGTGAGGCTTAAATCCCTTCACCCTGCCGCCGGCGGCAAAACTCTTTTCGAGCAAACCTCGAATCGCGATGCCTGATGCAGACAGCGATTTGTGCAATAGCTGTTTATTGCCGGCGTCCGTCTTTTCAATTTTCTTCACGTTTTTGAGTAATTCCGGAGCGGCCGCCTGTAACCACATCAGACGCACATTATGCAGATGGGCAAATAACTCGCCCACGGTGCGGCCCTTTGCCGGCGACTGGTCCGTCAGGCTGCCAGCGTTAATCGCGTCGAGCAAATAAAGATTGATCCGATTGTGAATTTCCCATGTTTCCAAAATTTGAGTGCTGTCCATTCGATTACTCTTCCTGACCAAAG
>DASQYL010000516.1:0-3367 GCA_035639235.1 Pyrinomonadaceae bacterium
TGAAGAGCGCATTGAGATCGTCAGTCTCCACCGTGCCGGCGTAACCCGCTTCGGCGGTGATCGATGGCTTGCCGCGCGTGCTGGCAGTGTTCTCGAGATAACGAGAGGCTTGCGGATCTTTCGGTCGATCGGCGGAGATGATGATGTGGTCCAGGCCGAACGCGAGCACCATCTCCTTCGAAATTTGATCCTGCTTTTCGTTTCCCGTCTTCGTCCAGTAGCTGTACGGCCGCAGACTTTCGTCCGTGTCGCCGCCGTGCAGATCGATCAGGTGATCGCAGCGTTCGACGACTTCTTTGGTGATCAGGTACGAAGCGCGATCGGTTTGGGTACCGTCCATCTTGCCGGGATACCAACGGTTCATGCTCTTCTTATCGACTGGATTGAGATGCGGAACTTTCTGCTCGAAAGACTGAATGTTGATGAGCGGAACGACGATGACAGTTCCGGATATCTCAGCAGCATTCAAATTCGCGATCAATTTCTCGAGAGCAATGATCGAGGTGTACTCAGTGCCGTGCGAGCCGGCGACAATTGCCAGGACTGGTCCAGGCTTCGCGCCATTGAATACGGCGACGGGAATGCTAAGCGCCGCATCGACGCCGGCGGGCACTTCGATCGTGCCGGTAGCTTTTTGGCCGCGCCCTGCAGTTGCCGTGCCTACGGTGAAGCTCGCGCGATCCTGCGCGACTGAGGAACCGAACAAGCCGCACACAAGTAAGACTGCCGCCAGACCGAACTGTGACATTAGCGGTCTCCTTCTGATTGATTTCGTCGGCGCGTGAAACCGCGACCGTGCCGCTGGTTGTTTAGCGCTTCTTTGTCGCCGTCGTTTTTTTGGCCGCACTTAGATTCGCACCGCCATCCTGACACGGGTAGGGCACGCATAAGCCGAGACAGTCGAAATAACCTGGGGGGCAATCCATTTCGAGTAAGGCCCCTTTTCTTGCTTGTGGCTCACGCCACAGTTCCTTCACGATTGGGGTCAGTTTACCTTTCAAATAGCGGAGTTTTTGGGACTGCGACTTGCTCGTGCTGCTGAGGAAAAACCGCAGCGCGCCGACTTCCAGAGAGTCGAGCAGCGTGCGCAAACTCACATAGTCCTTCGGGTTTGTTGCCATTGAAGTTTCCTCCTGAGAGTTGAGTTGGAAGTTACCTGAAGTTATCGATCATCGAGAAATAAGTCCAGCTTAACTGTTTGCCGAAATAGATCGTTTTGCCATCCGGCGCCCACGCAAGGGCGGCGAAAAAAACATGCTGATCGTTGCTCGTCAAAATATTTTTCGGAGCACCTGCCCGTAACGGCATCACCATCAAGTTGTCGCCGTTGTCTTGCCTGCCGACGAACGCTATTTGATCCCTCGCGGGCGCAAGCTTGATATTCTGAAAATAAGTCGTCTTGAGCGTTGCAATCGATCTTTTTTTTCCGTCGCGGAGGGCAATCGCCGACAAGGCCACGTCTGTCGGATTGTTTGTCAGCCTGCCGCGACTGTCGATCTCTTTGGTTATCAATTCTTCTCCACTCGTGGTCCAGCCAAGGATGCCGAGCACGAGGTCGGAATGATAGAGTTGCCGGGCTTGGCCGTCAGCGAGCACCCATATGCTCCAATTCCTTTGCGTCGAATCGAACGAAAGCCAAGCCGCGCGCCGCCCATCCGGCGACCAGGACGGATTGATTAGACGAGCGGCTGTATCTTTGTTGTCGGAAAGCTGAACCAGCTGGGAGCCGTCAGTCGCAATCTGCCATACATTGCTGATGCCGGAAACGTTCGCACAGTAAATGAGACGCGAACTGTCAGGCGACCATTGAAAGTCCTGGGTCTGCGCTCGGTTGTAGGGAAGTTGGGCAAAGCCTCCGAAGATTACTCCGCCGTTGGTCATCTGCCTGGCGTCACCTCCGGTTGAATGGACCACCCAAAGATCGGTCGTATTGTTTAAGGTACGCAGAAACGCAACCTGCTTTCCATCGGGCGACCAAAGGGGCGCAAAGCCATCCGGCGCAAGTTGAGTGTCCGACGAGCCGGCTGATAGCGACTTCGTCATTATTAATGAATTGAAAAGTGCGGCACTCGTCACGAACTTACTCGCCTGGTAGACGATGGTTTGGCTGTCCACCGCCACATCCGGCCATAACTCCAGCCCGCTGTCCGATGTCAGTTGCGTCTCCTTGCCTCGATCCAGTCTCACACTCCACAGATCAGATTCATCACGATCCGTGGAATAAAGAACCTTAGAACCGTCTGTCGAAACGTCGAGGACGTTGGTGTTGCCGTCGTTGAGCGTCAATTGGACGGGCGGACTGCGATCAAGCCGAGCCAGCCAGATTTGCCGGATACCATTCCGCTTCGAACTATAGACAATCGCTTTTCCATCGGCCGTCCAAACGGGATTGCTGTCCTCCGCGCTGTCATTGGTCACCCGCACGGGGGCGCCGCCGGACAGTGGCAACATCCAAATGTCACTTTGGTGGTCGACGATATCGCTATAGGCGATCCGATCTTCATTGGGTGAAATCGCAAAGTCTCGATCACCGCCCGCCGAAGATAGTGAAGTCGCTGCTGAAACTTCCCCGGTCGCGATGTTTAGCACATGGAGATTACCGGCTGCCGCATAATAGATTTTTCCCGTCTTGGTCCAGGCAATCAGTTCGCGCGCATAGCGATCCAGGGATTTTAGTAAAAGCGGCGATCCAGCGAAGGCGGCCATCGTCCAAATGCCACTTTCTGAGTCACGATTCGAGATGAAAGCAATCTGCAAACCATCAGGCGACCAGATGGGGCTGGCAGCCGAAGCCAGTTCAGCTTGATTGGGAAATGGGTCGCCAGTGCCCAGTTGTTTGAGCCAGATCGCGCTGCGGCCATTTATCTTGGGCGAGGCATAGGCGATGAATTTCCCGTCAGGTGAAAAGCGCGCGTGCCGCGCGCCGGTTTCGCCCAAGTCATTCTTGCGACCATACAATAAGGTTATGCTCAAAATACGATTCGGTTCGGCGTCACGATGCCGCCACCAATACCAACCAGCGCCGATTACAACCAAAAGCAGGAGGCCCGCGACTCCTAGTTGCGCGCTGCGATTAAGACCGAACTGCTTCGTCAAGAACGACGTCTGGCTCGTTAACGGAGCCGGACCCGTCGCCCGCGCCGGTCGCGTCATGCCGCTGGCGTATGAAACGGTCCCTGAATGTTGAATCGCCGCGCTTACATCCAAATCGTGTCGCAGGCTTTTTAGATCGACGAGCATGTCCGTCACAGTCTGATAGCGTTCGTCGCGTTTCTTCTGCAGCGCTCTTCTGACGATCCGCTCGATCTCTGGCGGCGCCTCGGGAACAAAATCGGCTAAGGGCGGCGGTTCGGCAGTAAGAATCAAA
>DASQYL010000517.1:0-4544 GCA_035639235.1 Pyrinomonadaceae bacterium
ATCACCAATTACAACAACTTCTACGAGTTCTCAACCGAGAAGCGCGAGGTTGCTTCGGCGGCGAGGGGTTTCATCACCAAACCGTGGATGATTACCGTGGACGGCTTGGTCAACAAACCGAAAGTCTTCGATCTGGACGAGCTGCTGAAGATCGATCAGGAAGAACGCGTTTATAGACTGCGATGCGTTGAAGGCTGGTCCATGGTGATTCCATGGATCGGGTTTCCTCTGTCAAAACTTTTAGAGAAGGTCGAGCCGAATTCGCAAGCGAAGTACGTCGCGTTTCAGACATTGCTCGATCCGCGACGCATGCCGAATCAGCGCACGAGTGTGCTTGATTGGCCGTACGTCGAAGGCTTGCGGCTCGACGAGGCGATGCATCCGCTGACGATTCTCGCGACGGGCTTGTATGGACAGACGCTGCCGCCGCAGGACGGCGCGCCGATTCGCCTGGTGGTGCCGTGGAAGTACGGCTTCAAGAGCATCAAATCGATCGTCAAGATAAGTTTGGTCGACCGACAGCCACCCACAACCTGGAACATCGAAGCGCCGAGTGAGTACGGCTTTTATTCAAACGTGAATCCCAACGTCGATCATCCTCGCTGGAGCCAGGCACGAGAGCGACGCATCGGAGAATTCAGCGGCCGCACTACGCTCATGTTCAATGGGTATGCCGAGCAGGTCGCGCATCTTTACGATGGCATGGATTTGCGAAAGTACTACTGAGAGTAAAGCAGTAGGCGGGAGCAGTGGGAAGTAGAAACATCCATCGCTTATTGACCTTACTATTATGAAATAGTTTTTCTGCTCACTGCTCACCGCTCACTATTATGAGAGACACTCATTTCGCCAAGTTGGTTATCTTCGTTAACGCGGTCGTCCCGCTCGCCCTCTTGATCTGGGATGTTACGCGCGGGCGCGCAGGCGCAAATCCGACGGAATTCATAACGCGCACGACTGGAATGCTCACGCTGGTCTTTCTCACGATCTCACTCGCCGTCACCCCGGTGCGAAAAGTCACTGGAGCGAATTGGCTTGTGAAATTTCGTCGCATGCTCGGGCTGTTCGCTTTCTTTTACGGCACGCTGCATTTGTTGACCTACATCTCGTTCGATCGATTTTTCAATCTCAAGAGCGTTCCCGCGGACATTCTCAAACGGCCGTTCATCGCGATTGGCGTGACGGCATTTGTTTTAATGATTCCGCTTGCGATTACTTCCACGAATCGAATGGTGAAGCGTCTCGGGGGCAAAGCCTGGGGCCGCCTTCATCGAGTCGTTTACGTCGCGGGTGTCGCCGGCGTCCTGCATTACTGGATGCTGGTCAAGTCCGACACACGTCTGCCGCTAACGTTTGCATTCGTGCTCGCATCGTTGCTGGCGTATCGATTGTTGATAAGGTTGGCGCCCTCAAGCACTCCGCAACCGGGACCGTCGTTATTTCAAAAATAATGTCAGAACCCGCAGCGGTAGCGACGGCATCAACAAGTTTCGACGGGTTAATAATCCGCCCACTCGGAAATTCACTAGAACAATTCGCGAATGATTCTTCCCGGAAATTGGCGAAAGCCTTTTTGCGCGAGAGATGCGTTGGGTCTTCCTTGCTCCGCGTCGCCAGTTAATTGCAGCAACGTCGGCATTACATCGAGGCTATCGTAAGGCTCTTCGATTTGAACGCCTTTCGGAATTCCTGTGTTCTCGCCGCCCGCGAACATCAACGTCGAATGAGTCGAGACCCGGAAGAACGATCCATGATTGCCCCCGGGATTAAAACCGCGGACGTCGAAATTCCAATGATTACTTGCATGAATCAACAGATCGGGTTCGACCATGAGCCGTCGTCGTCTGCGAAAACGGTGCAAGCGCCGCTCGTCTTCAGACAGACCCGGTTCGTTTGGGTTCATTGCGGGAGTTTCGTGTCGCGAGAACTGCTCGTGAATTCCGACGATGCAGTTCGAAAAATCTGTGCGATGAATCGCCGCGACCCACTCGCGCGCTGTGTGCCACTGCTCAAGCCAAAGTTCGTGTTCGTCCGGCGGCCGCAGGTTCTGATCTTCCCAAATTCTGAAGGGCAAACCTTCACGCCAACCGATGGAGGTGAATGAAATCTTTCCGTCAGACGTTTGTCTCAATCGGCTCACCGGCAGATAACGGAGCATCAACTCGCGTGCAGAATCCGTTCGTGACAAGACCAGCGCCTGACGATTTTCGTCGCGATACAGCCAGACGATTTCGTCAACCTCATTGTCATCCAGACCGATGACGTCTCCCGGAAAAAGACGTGCGGCAATAAATTCAATTGGTTCATTGCTGACGCCGGCCTGAACATTGTTGCGCACCGTGACCTCTCGGATTAACGGAAAGTAATTCACTCGTACGAAACTCTTTTCTGCATCCACGCTGCCGTCGTCGCGGATCGTCAGTCCTTGTGAAGACAAACCACTTACATAGTTTTGCAGTTGATAGATCGTGTTCTGGCCGCCCATCGCGCCTTTGGCTATCACACTCTCAATTTTCAGTTTCCCCGGATCGAAATCGTCTTTTCGCAGCGCGAGCAGATTCCGGAGAGTCGGAACATATTTGCTGTAGTCCTGGTCAATGTCCTTCCAAACTCCGAGCCGCGCCGATTCGCGATGAGCGTCCTGGTCCAGACCCTTGTAACGGTCTTCCTGCGTCCATTTTGTCGGCAGTGCTGCGACCAACGCTTGCTGTTTCTTGATCGATGTACGCAATGCTTCCAGCTCTTCGTTCAGCTCGTCAACCATTTGCTGCCAATTTCTACGATTGCGATCGATGGTTGCGAAGAACAGTTCTGCGGCTGCTCGTCGCGCCATCGGATTCAAGTTCGAACTCTTCAACTGTTGCAGCAGAATGTGCAGGAGATTGAGATCGGAATTGCGCAGATGGACGGCTGCTCGTTCGTTGCCGTCGAAATCGAGCAAAGCCGTTGGATAATCGGTGCTCTGACCCTTGAGATAAAACGAGTCAGGCGTCGTCGTGGTAATCAAAGGCACGAACGGGTAAACGGCTTTAAGAGAATAATCCATCATCAAACGCCGCTTCGTGATCACGTGATGGCCTCCGCCGGCAGTGCTACCCAACAGTTTCACTAAATTGAATCCCTGACTGATGATGTTTGGATCGGTGTTGGTTCCGTGATCCGAAATCAGCACCAGCACGGTTTCTTTTTGCAGCGACGACTTCTCGATTGCCGTCCAGATTCTGCCAACCGTGGCATCGACGTCGCGAATAGCGGCCAATTGCGAAGCGCGATCGCGATTGTGATGCGTGCGATGATCGACATCGGTCGTGTAGTAATCGAGATAACGGGTGCGTTCATCGGATAGCCGGTCGATCAAGTCGCGCTCGAGTTGGTCCTGGATGAAGCGCCGAATCTCAAATCCATTCGTGGTCCACTCGTCGATCACGTCTTGCGCTCCGGTGAAACGCTCCAGCCGGGTCTTGACACTGTTCTTGAATGTCGACCAATGAACGCCGCGCTGATAGAGCTGAAAGCTTTGATACCGTTCCTCGTGGCGGTAAGCGTCGACCAGGAGCGGCGTTCCTAAATCCTCCAGGACTTCAACGCCGGCCATGTCGACGTGCTTCTGCGCGATATTCTCGACATAAAAAGGAATGAAGTTTAGATAGTCGTAAGCGTGCAGCGTCAATCGATCGAACTCAACATTGCCCTTGATCTGCAAATGCTGGCCCGTGTCGAGCAGCGACCATGATGACGCTGAGAGGCTCATGCCGCGCACATAAAAATTGTTGAGGCGCGCGCCGTTTTCATAAAAGACATGTTTGATCCACGGCAGCCGGCTTTTGCCGGTTTCCGGATCGATTTCGTTGGCGAATTCGTCCACCAGGCGATGAGGCAAACCGTCAATCTTGATCAGCACGAGACGCTTTGTTCGAGGCTTGGTCGCCGCTATCCCGGCTTTCCCTAGTCCGATAAAAGCGGCAGCTCCGGCAATGCCCGTGGAGAGCCGTTTCAGGAAATCTCTGCGTTTGAGGGCCATCTTAAGATCGACGACGAATTGATGCGGTAACGCTTTTTTTCGTTAGGCAATTGGAGAGCCTTGAATGGGAAGATCTGAACCAGCAGAAGTTATCGGCGCAGACTGTCGTAGTCAAGTGTGGCGGTAAAATTATTGACAGCCGGTAAGTTCGGCGCTATTCTCCCGCGCAGTCTCCTGCTAATCCGTTTAATCGCTCAAAGGAGTTCCTCCGATGCTCCGAGGTCTTCACTTTCTCTCTCGCCTTCGCGTCAATCGTTGCACCGCGATTTTCGTTTGTCTGGCGGTCATCATTGTCACGCTCGTTTCTCCGGTTAGCTTTGCGCGTCGGCCGCAAGGTCAGGGGCAGGCTCAAGCTGCAAACGGTAACGCGCGCAAGGTGAAACCTCTGCCGCCGGAGAAAGGTGCGCCGAAATTGGCGCTGCCGAATCTGGATGAGATTCGGACGCAACGTGAAAACAATCCACAGATCAAGCCGCCCGTGCCATCGACAGTGCGCGCCAGGCGGAAGCAGCTTCCGTCATCG
>DASQYL010000518.1:0-12770 GCA_035639235.1 Pyrinomonadaceae bacterium
AGATTAAGACCAGCGATTACACGCTCCAGCCGCAATACGATTATCGCGACAACAAGCTGCCCAGGATCATCGGCTACAATGCGCGCAATAGCGTCATCGTGACGATGACTGACTTGCAAGGCGTGGGCGCCGTGATCGATGCAGCGTCACAAGCGGGCGCCAATAGCGTCGACGGCATTGCTTTCACTCTGAAACAAACCAGCCCCGCGCGTGGCCTGGCTCTGGCGGACGCGACTCGGCAAGCGATGAATAAGGCCAACTCGATCGCTCAGGCGCTGGGCGGTCACGTTGCGCGCGTGGTTGAAGAAAGCGAAGCGTCAACCGTTCGCGACGATGGTAATGTGAACGCCATTTATGATTCGCAAGGGTTTAACTCTATGACGAAGATGAGGCCGACGCCGATCGTTTCTGGCCCATTGAGCATCAAATCGAACGTACAACTCATCGTCGAAATTGAAGGCTAGTCAGCCTTAGCTTGTTGAATCATCCCGACAAACTTCTCGACGTCGGTCTTCGTCGTTTCCATGCGGCGTCGGCTTTCGAGATAAGCCTGCCATTGTGGAGTCTGCGTGAGCGCTTTCTGCGTGTCGTCTTCCAGCGCCTGGGCCATCAACGCAACGAGATCGCTGACGACGCGCGTGTGATCGAGCAGCGCTTCGATAATCGAATGGGCCAGTTCAGATTGCTCTTCAGTCGCCACGGAGCGGTAAAGGGGTATTGTCGATCAATTCGTAGAAGCCTTTGCGCACCAGCGGAAGTTCGCTGCACACGATACCTTTGACCATGCGATCGCCGTCTTTCATTTGGATAGGCGTCAACATCTTCAAGTAGTCATATTTGATGTAAGCCATCGCCGCGGTGCACTCGAGTTTCGGCGAGATCACCCATGAGGTCACCCGGCCGGCCTCGTCTCCATCTTCCGAGTAAACCGTTGGGTCATCGATGTCAAATTTTTCAGTCAATTGAATGCCGGTTAACTTCTTCGCGACGTGCCCACGGTGTTTGATTCTAATGACAATCTCCTGACCGATGTAACAGCCCTTGGTATAGCTAATCGCATGATCGTAATTTGTTTCATTCACCACCGTGTTACTGTCAACATCGACTCCGTAACGCGGAACACCCGCTTCAATCCGTAGTACCTCGAACGTCTCATCACTCACCACCACAGCGCCGGCGTCGATCAATGCCTGTCTCAAATCGGTTATCTTCGCAACTTCAATGAAGAGGTCTATTCCCTTTTCAGATGTGTGTGTGTCGAAAATGATCGTCACCGGCGCACCTTGAAAATCAGCGACAGTGATGTTCCCCGGTAGCCAGTGCAACACCTGGACCGGAACGGCATCAGCGCCGAAGACCGACCTGATGATCTCGGGTGCGCGTTCGCCTTGCACGCTGAGCGTCGCCGTGTGCTCAGTTTCATCGGTCACGCGAAAATCACCCGCGAGGGTGAATCGACTCAGCAGATTCAACACGGTCGGATAAGTCGCCTCTTCTGTATCAATGAGAAAATGATCGCCAAGGTTCAGCACGCGAGTCGCCGCGAGCAGTCTGCCTTGTACATTCGGAAACAGCGCGGGCAACCAGGTGTTTGGCGACAGGGTTTTCACGTCATTGGTTACTAAGCCGTTGAGGAATCTCGCGGCTTCGGATCCGCCCACCGCGATGCGGCCGCGCGACGACAGATCGATGACACCGGCGCCGCCTTCACGCACGGCCTCGTAATCTTTGCACAGTGACGGTCTCGATCCTGCTTCGCTCATTACCACCTTTTAATGGCGCGCGCGACCACTTTGTAATCGCGCAGTTGCGCTGCTTCCTTACGACTCGTAATTAGCACCTGAGGGCTCGGATGATACAAAGGAATCAGCACTCGTTCATGCCAATGACAAACCTTTCCCGCATCGGTGCGCAGCGTGAATTCATGATAATGAATGCGCCTGAGCGCCTCAAGCGCAACCGTTCCGAGCGTCACGATAATCTGCGGCTGGATCAATTCGATCGTGCGTTGCAAAAAGCTCGAACAATTCCCGATCTCCGCTGAAGTGGGCCGGCGATTGGCGCCGGATGCCGATCGCGGATTACAGAGAGCTGCGCTGGTAATAAAGATTTCGTCGCGTCGCAAATCGATCGATTGCAGAAACCGTTCAAAGTTCTGGCCGGATTGGTCGCCCGAGAAAGGAACGCGCGTGCGGTCGGCGCCTTTGCGCCCCGGCGCTTCACCAATAAACATCACGCGCGCATCGACTGGGCCATTCAATTCGCTCAGCACCGCCGCGCGTTCACACATCGCCGCACAGCGAGTGCAAAGGGCAGCTTCGGCCGCCAGGGTAATAAACTCCTTTTGCTTATCGTTCACGCGCGAATCCAAATCGTCCCTACTTTTTGCGAGCCTTTGGCTCTCGGCGACTTGGCGTGAAACTGATTCACGCCAATCAGACGGTTCGCGCAAAGACGCCAATATGGAAAGGACCCAAACGGCAAAGGGAGGCACGACCTAAAAAGTAATTGACTTTCATCGCTGACTCGACTAGAAGACTGCGGCGTTACATCAACAACTCGAACGAGGAGGAAGTTCCCCGATATGCGTAAAGCATTGTTTCTGACTTTATTTGTTCTCGCGCTTGCCGTGCCCGCAATCGCTCAAGACCCGGTCAAGGTTGATTCCAAACATTATAAGGTCGAATCACAAAACGCGAGAGTCCGCGTCTTGCGAATTCACTACGGGCCGCACGAAAAATCCGTCTGGCATTACCATCCGGCGGGCGTCGCGATAGCTCTGACTGATGCCCATGTAAAGTTCAATTTGCCCGGCGGCAAGACTCAGGAAATGAGTATGAAGGCTGGCGAGACGATGCTGGTCCCCGCAGGGAGGCACTTGCCTGAGAATCTCGGCGACGCCGACTTCGAGATCATCCTGGTAGAGTTGAAGAGTGCGCGTAAGCCTGCGGCGAAGAAGCCGGCGGACGCCGCCACCCCACCAAGCAAGCAATAACTCTTCGCAGCGGTGTGCGCGGAAGAATCACTTTTGCTGCGCGCGCAAGCGCGGCGAAGTGTCTTCCGCGCCATTGCATTCTTGCATCGCCGGGTTTCATTGTCTAAACTCGCGGCCTTGAATGACTAAAGACATGATTGGCCGCACAAAAATTCTCGGCAGCATAAGTGTCTTTTTCCCTGCCTTCAACGACGTGCAGACAATCGGTGTGCTAGTCGAGAATGCGCTTCAGATTCTGCCTCAGTTCACCGACGATTATGAAGTTCTGGTGATCGATGACGGCAGCACCGATGGCACGGCCGCGCTGCTCGATCTCTTGTGCCAGACTCATCCACAGGTTCGCGCAATTCATCACAAAGAAAATCGCGGTTACGGCGGCGCGCTACAAAGCGGCTTTGAGAATGCCACCAAGGAGTTCGTTTTCTATACGGACGGCGACGGTCAATACGACGTTCGCGAGATCGCGCGGCTGATTCCGTTGATGACCGAGAGCGTCGACGTGGTTAACGGTTATAAGGCTAAGCGCGCGGACAGCATGCATCGCGTGATCATCGGCAAGATTTACAATCGCACGTCGCGGCTTTTGTTTCGCCTCCCGATTCGCGACGTCGATTGCGACTTTCGGTTGATTAGGCGCGACGCCCTGCGAGCGTTGGGAAAGATCCCAACCAGCGGCGCAGCTTGTCTCGAGATGATTCGCACGCTGCGCGCGAGCGGCGCCGTATTTGCCGAAGTCGAAGTCAGCCATTATCCGCGCCTGTATGGCCGCTCGCAGTTTTTCACCTTCACCAGTCTCGTGCGAACGTTCTCTCAATTCTGCGGGCTGCTCGTGCGCGCGTGGCTATCACCGCCTCCCTCTGGTGCGCGCACACCTGTCGAAAAACCCGAGACGGTAAAAGAAACGATGCCAACAAAGATGTTACCGCTCGGAGACTAATCTCTTTTCGTCGAATCGTATTCCGTCATTATTTAAAAGTATTCGCCGCCGCTGTTAGCTAGTGACGGCTCGGTTGATTCGAATTCGCCGGCTGCGGTGATGAATTATTCGCGGCATTTGCAGGCTGGTCGCCCGGCGGCGTGGCTGATGAGGTTGCGGTAGTGTTGGAGTTTTGATCGCCCGATTGACAGGCGCCGGCGAGCAGGATCACGCCTGCACAGATCAATGACAAAAGAAATCGGATCGCGATCCTCATGATTCCATAATTTATCACGAGGACGCGATCCGTTTCTCCACTGCAGAAGGTGGCGCGGGCGTCCCGCGCCCGTGGGCCCACGCGCAAGAGGCGCGTGCCACATCGAATTAGACTACTACTTCACGCCGCGATTGGTTGTGCCTTCTGTTGTTGCAATCTACGCTCGACGACGTTCCAATCGATATTCGAAAAGAACGCTTCGATGTACTTCGGCCGATCGGCGGGTTTGTAATCGAGAATGAACGCGTGCTCCCACACGTCCATGACCAGCACCGGAATGAAACCGGCTACGTTTCCCGTCTCGTGCAGAGTGATCCAGTGGTTCGATAAAGCGCCGTTCATCGGGTTCTGATAGCAGATGGCCCAACCGACGCCGCGCATCTTGCCGATGCCGACAAACTCTGCTTTCCAATTCTCATAACTGTCGAAAGTCTGCTCGGCTGTTTTGCGAAAACGCGACGCCGTGTTCGGATCGCCGGTGCCGCCGCCCGTCTTCAGGTTGTCGAAATAATACTCGTGCAACACCATGCCGTTGTATTCAAACCCGAGCCGCCGATTCAACTCGGAATATTCGGCGAACTCTTCCTGATCGACTTTGCCGCCTTTGAGAAATTCAGAAATTTTTTCGTTCAACTTGTTGGTTTGCTTGACGTAACCTTCATACAACTTGAAATGCATTTCCAACGTCTGATCGGAAATTCCTTTTAGGTTGCTGAGATTGAATTGCCTTGCTTTGTAAACATCGATTGCCGCCATCTCTTCCTCCCATACGGAATGTTTCTATGGTTACAGATTCTCCGCGGAAATTGTCGCGAAGAAATGGAGATGAAAAGCCAATACTGTTGCGAAAGAAAAGAGGGCGGAACAGGCCGCCCTCGAAACAAGAAATATCTGCAAGAATCGGTTTCTGTTACTTGCCGCCGAAGATCACCCAATCTCCGTGCGACGTTCCCATGAAAAACAACATTGGCAAAGACATCCAGGTGTTGGTGCGCGAAGCGATGAATGCCTGGCGCGCCAACACGGGCGCTATTTCGGGAGGCACGGCTGGACCACCTTTCATGGCATTGAGAGCGCGCTTGTTGTTCGGCCAAATTATTCCCCAAACGTTCAGCAGCATAACGATACCGAAAGCGCCGCCGATGCCGATCGAAAACAATTTATTGCTCGGTGTGTATCCACCGACGCTGAATTTCGCGTCGAAGAATTTCACAATGCCCCACGACACGATGCCCAACAGAATGATCATGACGACCGCGAAAACGCGACCGTCCTTAATCAGCGCGGGAACTTTCTTGATGATTAGGAACTCGACGATGAAGAGCACAATCGGATAACTGAGCCACTCGATTAGCACCACCCAAACGTTCAAGCTTGCGTGGCCAATCGCATTAGCGTTGTTAACGTCGGAGCCCAAAATGTACATCGCGTAATAAGTCAAACCCGCCAACACCGTCAGCAATGCGCCCCAGCGGAAAAACCACAACGCCGGCAGCAGCAATTCCGGATTGACCTTCTTCTTCGTATCGGCATCCAGCTTTTTCTGCAGCGGCACATTGACCAGATTGAAAAAATACAAAAGACCTATCCAGGTAATACCGGCAACAAAGTGCAGCCAGCGAAGCAGAATATGAGCGAGGTCGGCCCCGCTCGGCGGGTGAAATAAACCGTCGAACATCGCGAGACCTAAGGGAAGATGAGTCGTATCAATCAGCATACGTTCCTCCGGTGCTTGTTCGCCGCAGGTGGCGACAGGCTAATTTTTTGAGATCCAATTGCGAATTGACGCGCGAAGATTACACCCAAGCGGCTTCGCCGCGCAACAATATCACAAGGTGGATCGTGCGACTCCACCATTGCGCAGAGTCCGGCGCTAAGGTAAATCTACTGACAATGAAACTCAGGGCAGCGCTGATCCCCCTGGTCGTCTTCGCCGGTTTTAGTCTGACTCAGGGACAACGACCGAGACAGACTTCAAACGCATCGAGTGAACGCACGATCGCGATTCAGACTGATCCGAATGCGATCGTTTGGATAGATGACATCCGGCGGGGCGTTACCGACGATCATGGAAGTTTGCGCGATATGCGATTAGCGTCAGGCGTGCACACATTACGGGTGCGCGCGAGCGGCTTCAAAGAAACTTCACAATCGATCACGGCCGTGCAACGCGGCGTCGTTCATTTACAACTCTTGCGGACGACTGATCAAGCCGAACTGCTTTTTCAAAAGGCAGAGGTTGCGCGCGAGTCAGCGCGCGACGATGCGGCCAGACAAAATTCGGCCGATCTCTATCGCCAGGCGTTGAAGTTGCGGCCGGGAATTGCCGCCGCTCACGTCGGACTGGCGCGCGTATTGATGGACTTGAACGATACGAACGGCGCGCTCGCAGAAATTGAGGCCGCCCGCGCCGTGCGCGCGATTTATCCCGAAGCATCGGCGGTCGAGGGCCGCATCTATCGCGAGACCGGGCAAACAGACGACGCGATTGGCGCTTTCAATCGCGCGATTCGCGAGGCCCATGGCAATCAACCCGAAGCGCACGTGGGCATCGGCCGTGTCTACGAAGACAAAGGCGAGTACGAACTGGCCGCACGCGAATACAAAATCGCCATCGATCAACTCTTCGACACCGAACCAATCATCTATCAACTGCTGGGTGCGGCTTTTGAGAAAACGGGGAGGAATCAAGAAGCCATTGCAGCTTATGAAAATTATCTACGTCTCGCGCCAAATGGATCGATGGCCCAGGCCGTGCGATCGATTGTCGAGCAATTGAAATCATCGCAGCCCTTAGAAACATTCTAAACCGCTCGACACAGAGAAGCGCCCCACGTAAATCCCGCCGCGAACGCTGGCAATAAAAGATAATCACCGTCACTCATTCGCCCTGAGCGGCGGAGTGTATCCAAGGCTATACCCATCGACGCTGACGAGGTGTTGCCACAATCTTCAAGCACAGAGATCATTTCACAATTGTCACGTGAAAGATCCAAACCACGCGAGACTTGCGCGAGCAGCTTTGCATTGGCCTGGTGTGGGACTATCCAACGCACAGCTTTCACCTTCAGGTGATTTCTTTCGAGCACGGTCTGACACGCGGAGACGATGCGGCGTGACGCCTGGAGGATCACGGACTGGCCATTCATCCGCGGAAGATAATCAGCGGCAAAATCATCCGCGGGGTGTGAGCGCGAATTTCCAAATTCAGATCCGGGACAACGAATCCCGAGGTCATCGACGTATTGACCATTGGTCGCGAGAAAAACATCCAGAACCTCCAGCGCCGCGCGCGTAGGTGCATGCGTTGTTGAGTTCGAAATGATCAGCGCCGACGCGCCATCGCCGAACAGCATGGACAATGTGGCCGACGGCGGAGAGAGATCGAGAAATGGTGACTGCACTTCAGACAGGCAGATGGCTACCGTGTTCGCCGCGTTTGATTCGATCAAGCCGCGAGCTAGTTGCAACGCATAAAGCGCATTGCAGCAGGCGGCGCGAATGTCTAACGCCGGAATCTCGCGCAACTTGAGTGCATGCTGCAACGCTGAAGCGCTGCCAGGAATGAAACGATCCGGCGTCATCGTGCCGAAGATGAGGTAGTCAATGCTCTCAGCTGACACCGATGCGTCGTCGAGCGCGGCGCGCAAAGCATTCGTCGCCAGCGAACTCGTGGTGACATTGTCGTTAACCCAGCGGCGCCGCCGAATGCCTGATGACTTGAATATCTGTTCCGGCGAAATATTTAGTTGCGCAGCGATTTCTTCATTCGTGACGACGCGCTCGGGCAGCGATGTACCACACCCGATGATGAAGACCGCCATCGCGTTTAGCCGTGATGCCCATCGATGTAGTCTTCAATCGCCTTAAGCGTCTGAAAATTCGCGGGCACAACATCGCTATCAGGGATCTTAAACCCGCAGGCGCCCTCAAGCACCGTGACAAGATCGACCAGCGCAAAGCTGTCGAGCACACCCGTCTTGAAGAGATCTTCGCCGTGTGTAGGCGACGGAACGCCGACATTTCCGGCGCTCTCGTTCAAGAAGTTGGTTATCGATTGCGGCAAAGACATGATTGAATCCTCCATCAAAAAGTATCTCTTTGATTCATAACGGTTAGAGGGACGCACTTGTGCGTGCCTGGCTACGGCCTCGAGTGGCCGCTCTAAACCGAACTCTTCGAGAATCAGTTGCGTCACTTCTGAGCCGGCGTCTGCGTCTTCGGCAGCGGATGACGCACGAGATAGCGGTCGTAACCGTCCACCAAGGCCTGGTAAATCAACTCGCCGATCTTTTCGGCGCCGGCGCCGTTGGGATGCGTCAAGTCGCCACCCACCAAATGGTTCTTGCCGTCATGCCAACGGGCCATCGTGCCCTCACCACCCATAGCGGCAAATAAATCGAAGAATGCGCAGCCGGTTTCCGCTGCGACGCGACGCTGCATTTCAACTATTTTGGGAATGGCCGGCAGCGTGATTACTTTGCCGGCCTGATGCGTGCCGCGATCCATCGGCGAAACAATCAACACGGCGGTGTTCGGCAGCGCCGTGTGAAGGCGGCGCACCACTTCGCGCAACTCGCGATCGTAGCGGGCCATCTGGTCGTCGGATGCATACTGACTTTCGTTGGTGCCGTAATTGAGAATCACCAGGTTGGGATGGCGATGCTGTAATTGCGCGGACCAGTGCTGCTCATTCATCACCGTCGCCAGCAATCCCGCGAATGCGCCGTTGACGCCTAGGCTGTCGTAAACCACGCCTGGCCCATCATTCTCGAGCACGGCCCCGAACAGTCGCACCGATCCACCGGCGGTTTTGATCTCGAAACTGTTTTCACCTTTTTGCGGCGCGTCGATTTCAAAGAATGCTGACTCCTCTTTTTCGTCCGACGTCGAAACCATCTGAGCGGGTCCGCCATCTACGCTCGCCTCAAATTCGCCGCCATTCGGTTGGCGCAAGTAATAGACATCCATGCGCGAGAAGTTTTTGCCTGTATCACCGTCAGTCGACGGTCCGAACTTCGTATACTTGCCGGCGCCGGTTGCGCGAAACTCAACCCCGCCGAGTCCGAAACTCCCATCTTTCACCATCGGATTCATGATCGAATCATTCGCCCAGCCGCCGCCGGGCGCGAACGAGATGTCCTGATGTCCGTACCAGGCCCACGGCCGATCCAGCAGAATGAAACCGTGTCCCGCGTCACCAAATCTCTTCTGTAAGAGACGCCGCACCGGCGCGGTGATTCCGTCATTGGTGATAGGTGAGTCGCCGTAATGCGTGATCCGGGTGATGGCGCCAGCCTGCTTTTGATCGGTGCGCGATAAACTCGCATAAAACGAATCGAGCGTGTGCGCCGAATCGACTATGCTGTTCGCGCCGGTCTCCGGCTCCGCAATGTCGGATGGAAGGGAGTCATCTGTCGCGCCAGTGCCGGGAAGCTCGCGTAGGTTCGTCTTGGAATTTCTAAATGAAATCAACTCATGCAAGCTCGGGAGCATTTCTCGATAGCTCATTCCCCTGAGACCGACAACGTGACCGAGGCTCGGAACTGCCAAAGGTAAGATCGCCAAAAACATCGTCAGCAAAATCATCCTGGCCGGCTTTCGCAGGATGATCTGAGGCTTCGGCTCGACTGTTGATTTGCTAATCGGTTGGATTAACTCTTCCCGAGCTACCATTTTGAACTCCTAAAAATGTTTCAAAAATTTCCATAGATGAACTGCACATTGGTGCTTGAGACGTAATAGAGACCAAGAGCGATGGTCACAATGACGACCGCTTGAGCAGGGGAAGGTAGCCAGTGCCACAGCGTAAATATTGAATCGAACGCGCGTCTCGGCAGCCAGTGCACGACGTAACCTAACAAGAGAACGAAAAGCACTGGCCGCGCCAGATTAGCCGCGCTGAATTGCCAAGCACCGAGACGCGCCAGGACTTCCCACGCCGCACGCAGACTACCCGCGCGAAACAAAAGCCATCCGAGGCATACAAAATGAAATGTGCCAGTCACGCACATCGGCCCGATCCACCATTGCTGACGCGGCTTGTTTGCGCGCCGGCGGCGATGCGCCGCCCATAAGTGATTTGCCGAGAGGCCGAGTCCATGCCAACCGCCCCACAAGACGAACGTCCATGCCGCTCCATGCCAAAGACCGGCAATCAACATTGTCAGCACGACGTTGCGATAAAGATTGACACGGCGCTTCCGTATCCCACCGAACGAAACGAAGACGTAGTCACGCAACCAATCAGATAGAGTGATGTGCCAGCGTCGCCAGAAATCCACGACACTGCGGGCACGATACGGAGAATTGAAATTCTCGGGCAGCTTGAAACCCAGGAGCAGCGCCGACCCAATCGCGATGTCCGTGTAGCCCGAGAAGTCGCAGTAGATCTGCAGCGCGTATCCGTAAATCGCCACCAGAGTTTCGAGCGAAGAATAAAGCTGTGGCTGATCGAAAACGCGATCGACAAGGTTGTTCGCCAGGAAATCAGCGATGGCGATTTTCTTAATGACGCCGATCATGATCAGAAAAACCGCGCGCTGCCCGTCTTCATTGGTCAGGCGCCGCGGCAGACGAAGCTGCGGCAGCAACTCTTTCGCACGAACTAATGGGCCGGCGATCACAGTTGGAAAGAAAGCGACGAAAGTCAGGTAGTCGAGAAGACTGCGTGCCGGCTTCGTCGTGCCGCGATAGACGTCGATCACATAGCTCAGCGATCGGAAGGTGATGAACGACAGACCCAGCGGCATCGCGAGATTCAGCATCACGGGCGAGACGGGCTTGCCGAATTTCGTGAGCAGATCGGCAGCAGAGGCACTGAAGAAGTTAAAATACTTGAATATGAAGAGACAGCCGACATCGATCACGATGCTGCTCCAGAGCAGCAACTTCTTGATTTTGCGTTTCTCGATCGCGCCGATGCAGCGTCCGTTGAGAAAGTCTGCGGATGAAATCAGGAACAGAAAAGCGAGACTCCAAGGACTCCAAAGCGCGTAGAAGTAGTAACTCGCGAGCAACAGAAAGAGCAGCGATAGCCGGCGGCTCGCTGGCAACGACCAATAGACAAAGAAAATGATTGCGAGAAAGATTAAGTAAGCGCCGCTCGTCAGTAACATCGCGTCTGGGACTTTCGGAGATGAGAACTCGAATTTCTAACGACGATGATTTTGACGCTCTCTCACTTTGATCGTTACGCGAGGATCAACGGTACTGTGACAAGATTTCCGCACTTCGACTTGTGGTAACCCACAGGCCGCGATTTCGTTTGGGTCGCGTTAGGCTATCGAGAATTGCGGTTGCGTTCATCGAACGCACGCATGAGGTCTTTGCAGAAGGCATCGGCCAGCAAATGGTAACCCTGCCTGGTGAGGTGTACGCGATCGTTCTGGCCCCATCCGCGCGCGACCCATGCGTCCATCGATCCCGATCCACCCATGGCGTCAAACGCGCTCCAAAAGGCGACGCCGGCTTCGAATGCGACGCGGCGTTGCGCTTCGATCATCGCCGGCATTCTCGCCGCGGCCAACGGCAGGTCTCCGCGATCGGGTGGAGCGAACAATAAGATCGGGGCTTGCGGCGCGGCGGAACGGATTCGCTCAATTATCGTCTTAAGCAGTCGTCGATAAGACATCGCGTTCCAGTCGGCGTCCGCTATTTCGTTCGTGCCATATGCGAGCACGATCAGTTCCGGTTTCCGTTGACCAAGTTCCGCCGCAAACGTCGCCGCATTCCACGTCATTATTCGAGAAATCCGCGCCCCGTTGATTCCCAGGACATCGTAACTCACACCGGGGGCGATGCGCTCGGCGACGATGCCGAGGATGCGGGTCTTCGCCGCTTTGAGCGTGCGAATTTCGAGCCGATGATTCACGGCCGCGGGACTATCGAACGAAAATACTTCGGTGGCGGTTGTATGAGCCGCGAGCGAGAGCGGCGCGTCAAGAACTGTGGCGCCATCCAAAGTAACGTCGACGCTGCCGCCGCCAGGTTCGCGCACGTAAAACATTTCGAAGTGGTTCGCTTGCGATTCGAGCCAGATGCGTTCGTTAGCGCGGTTGGTGATTAGATTGATCCCGGCCAGACCATAGATGTTATCTCGTTCCATTCGTCCGCCGATGCCTTCGATCTGCCAGCCTGAAGTCGCGCCACTGACGCCGCCGCGCCGCCGCGTCGCCATAGGATTCGCCGGCACGACATACCCAGCACCGCCGTCGCCGAATTCATTTTGTAAACGCTGTCGAATTTCCCCGGTCAGAATGTCGGCGGCCACGTGCGAATCGCCAAAGTGCATGATGCGCACCGGCTCGATCCGACGACCGGAACGGACTTCCGAAAGTGCTTCAAAAAAAATTGCGAGCGCTGATGGATTTTCGATAACAGTGCGCGTGTTTTGTTTCGGTAACGAAGGGTTCTGGGCTGACACCAACGCAATGACGAAGCACGCGAATACACTAAAAAAGATAATCCTCTGCAGCGAAAGAGAATTCACCGGCGCATTGTCCGAGCCGTCGCGCGTGGGGTCAACCGTGCTTGCCACAGTATGGACGCTGTGAGAGCATACGGCTCACTTCGGGATCTGA
>DASQYL010000519.1:0-12919 GCA_035639235.1 Pyrinomonadaceae bacterium
CGTTAGCGACTGGATCAATTGAGGCTTTCGATTTCGATGGCGCTCGCTTATGATGCGTGAGAGATGAAGAACAGACTTGTCTCCTTATCATTAGTCTCAATAATTCTGGCCGCGCTTATTTCGGCCGTCCCAGCTCATGACATAAATCGTTTACCAGATCTCACGCGTCGGCTAAGTGCCAGATCGACACCGTATGACGATCCTTATTCCGAGTTTCGCAATGCGCGTTATTCAAATGCCGGATTGATCAACGAAAGCGACGAGATCAAATTGGGCATGCAACTTCATCGCGAAGTCACGAAGAAATACAACCTCACCGACGTCGGATTGAATCGAGTCGATCGCCTTGGCCAGCAGTGCGCGCGCGCGAGCCTGCGGCCGAACCTGACTTACAAGTTTCATGTGATCCAGGGGCGCGAGATAAACGGATTTTCACTGCCGGGCGGCCACGTCTACGTGACGACGGCGCTCGTGCGATTAACGAATGACAATGAACTTGGCGCAGTGCTTTGTCATGAGGTGGGCCACATCGTCGCGCGTCATAGTTTGAAGACGCTGAAGAAGTCGAAGGAATACGACGACATCGCCAACCAGTTGGGCGAAATTACCGGCGTCGCCGGCAGCATTGCGCATGACCTGGGAGTGACACTTGGTCAGATGTTCGGCGCGGGCATGTTGACGGTGCACTCGCGCGACGAAGAACGCGAAGCCGATTTTCTGGGTGTACGTGAAATGCCCGGCGCACGACTCGATCCCCAGGGCATGATTACGATGTTTCAGAAGCTCAAGAGGATCGAGGAGAGCGACTCGGATCTTTTGGGCTCGTTGTTCTCGGATCATCCCGACGCGCAAGAGCGCATTGATAATACGAGATACGAAATTGCGCGGATGAGAAGGAACTGAGTCAGTACCATCTGCGTGAGCAGATGGATTAAGCAAGTACCGTTGCTTGTCTGAGGGCTCGCTTATCCCATCCGCTGACGCGGATGGTACTGACCACGCTCTCCAAAGAACACGAACACCACCGGAACCAACAACCCCAAATTCCGCAACGCGGTTTTTAATCCCAACTGGCTGCCGATAATGTTTCCGAAGCAGCCGCACTCCAACGGTTCGCCGTGCAAAACGTAAACGTAGTACAGCGCGAACACACTGAAACCAATTAACAGAAGTCCGGACAGAACCGCGCCGAGCCGAACGGTTCGCGGAATCAGCAGCAACAGCGCGGCGAGGATCTCAAGCGCAATGACGCCAATCGTCACCGGCCATTGCCAACGCGTGTAATTGAAATTTGCCGAGCTGAGAAGTTCCGCGACGTTGCCGGCAAACTTTTGCAGGATCCAAAGCTTAGCGACGGCGGTGAAAAGAAAAAGCGCCGCCAATCCAAAGCGGCATATTTGAGCGAGAATTCTAAAAATCGATGCGGCGACACGACGAGGCGGTGAGACGGAGAAATTCTCCGCGTCTCCGTGTCCCCCCATCTCCGCATCAGCTTGCATTCCTTCTCAGGGTGACGCTTTGGATGCAACAGGCTTGTTCTCGCTGATGCGAGCATACAAATCCGGTCGTCGATCGTTTACGCGATCGACTTCGTAAGATCCAGCGACATTGACGATCCGATTGTTGTTCGCTTCCTGAAAATCGATCGCGGCGACCAGCAACTCTTCATTTTCCACGCCGGCTTCACCGAGGGAGTCGCCGTTGCAATCGACGACTTTGCTGCGGCCGATGAACTTCCAGCCGCGTTCGGTGCCGACCCGATCGGTTGCTGCATAGAACACGTGATTTTCCAACGCGCGCGCACTCGCGACGAATTCCGGCGAGCGCCATGCCGCCGCGGGCCAGTTGGTGATCAGCGCAATCAATTCCGCTCCCATGAGTTTCAGCACGCGCGCCGGTTCGGGAAAGCTGATGTCGTAACAGATGTTCACGCCAATCTTTCCGAATGGCAAGTCAAACACTTCGTACGCACGATCGCCAGGTGTCAGAAAGCGATCGATGCCGATGAACGGCATGTGCGTCTTGCGATAATTGCCAACTACGCCGTCCGGACCAACCAGCATCGCTGCGTTGTAATACTTTTCACCGTCAGCCTCGATGAAACCGACGACGGCATAAGTGTTCGTCTCGCGACAAACATCGGCGATGGCTTGCGAAGAACGGCCGTCGATCTGTTCCGCGAACGGAATCGCTTCTGCTAATGATTCGTAGGCATAGCCGGTCAGCGCACACTCGGGAAACATTACCAGTTTCGCCTCGCATTCGGCCGCCGCCCGAATGGAAGAGACGATCTTGTTGAGATTTGTCTTCGGATCACCTAAGACACAATCGATTTGCGCGCAGGCTATGTTTGTGTTTGCCATGATTCTCCTCGGAAAAACTTGCCTTTTGATCCGGTCGCTACCGCTCCCGGTTCTGACGCGTTTAGCCCGCCAGCGCCACCACCTTTTCAGCCGCGTCTTTCATGCCATTCGCAACTGTGAAGTTGAGTCCCGATTCGCGAATCACGCGCTGGCCCTCTTCTACATTGGTGCCCTCCAAACGAACGACGACCGGAACTTTCACGCCCAGATTTTTCGCGGCGCCCACAACTCCCCGCGCAACCATGTCGCAGCGCACGATGCCGCCGAAGATATTGACCAGCACCGCCTGCACGTTCACGTCGGCCAACAAAATTCGAAACGCCGCTTCGACGCGTTCCTGCGACGCGCCGCCGCCGACATCGAGAAAATTTGCCGGCTCGCCGCCTGCCAACTTGATAATGTCCATCGTCGCCATCGCCAGGCCCGCGCCGTTGACCATGCAGGCGATGTTGCCATCCAGCTTGATGTAGTTCAGATCGTATTTCGATGCTTCAATCTCCAACGGCTCTTCTTCATTCAAGTCGCGGAAATCCTTGAAATCCGGATGACGAAACAGCGCGTTATCATCGAAATTGATCTTCGCGTCGAGCGCAATCAACCGATTGTCTTTCGTCAGCAGGAAAGGATTAATTTCGACAAGCGAGGCATCGGTTGATTCGTATGCCGCATACAGCGATTGCATGAACTTTGCGGCCTGTGAAACAAGCGCGCTCGGCAATCCAAGATCGAACGCCAGCTTTCTTGCCTGGAACGGTCGAAAGCCTACGGCCGGGTCGATCGTCTCTTTGAAAATCTTTTCCGGCGTCTTCGCCGCTACCTCTTCGATATCCATACCGCCTGCGGCTGAGGCCATAAAAACGGGCCGGCCACTCGCGCGATCCAATACGATGCCAAGATAAAACTCTTTGTCGATCGGCAGGCCTTCCTCGATCAAAAGCACGCGCACTTCTCTGCCCTCTGGTCCCGTCTGATGCGTGACCAGTTTCATGCCGAGCATTTTGCTCGCCAGATCACGCGCTTCTTCGGCAGTCTTCGCCAACTTCACGCCACCGCCTTTGCCACGTCCGCCGGCATGAATCTGGGCCTTGACGACCACAGGTGTTGTCGCCAACTCCTGCGCGGCTTGATAAGCCTCTGCGGGTGAGCGCGCCACTACTCCGCGCGGGACCGGTACGTTGAAATTTTTTAGTAACTCTTTCGCTTGATACTCGTGTATCTTCATGGCTCCAAACAGAGCGCAGGCATCTTGCCCGCGCACGCCGCCATCTTGGCAGCCCTGACATATTTAATTTCGGAAGGCTGATTGAGTGTACTCACGGCGCAACCATGCCGCAACCATTGATGATATTCGCGCTGGGGAATTGATTTGAAACTCGAGCGGAGAACATTTGTAACCCTGGCAACGCCTTTCGTGCTTTCGCTCGTCGCAAAGTCCCAGACGCCAAACATAGCCGAGCGCGGCGGCTTCGACGAGCGTCAGTATTCACTGGTGCGTCAGAAGCTGCTCGATCTCCTGAATGAAGAGCGCGACAGTCTGGGTTTGAGTCAATTGAAAATCGACGAACTCGCTTGCGCCGTTGGGAATGCGCACGCGACTGACATGGTCGACGGCGAGTTCATCAGTCATTGGGGCAGAGATGGCCGCAACGCCTATGAACGTTATACCTTTGCCGGAGGCACCGACGCTTTGATGGAGAACGTCGGCTCCGCGGTCAACATTCACTCGCTGGCGCCAGACGCTGTCATCGAAGATTTCTTAGATGTGCATCGCGCCATGATGAGCGAAGTCCCGCCGAATGATGGACATCGCCGCACAATCATCAACCCATATCACACCCACGTCGGCTTTGGCTTGGCTTATCGCGGTCACAATGTGAAGCTGGATGAGCTTTACCTGGCTCGATACCTGCACATCGATCCACCGCCCGAGAAATCAAAACCGAATGCGCAGATAATGCTGACGGGGCGTTTACTGAATATCAGGCATTTCCTTCACGAGGTTGATGTTTATTATCAACCATTGCCGGCGCCGCCCGATATCACGTGGCTGAGAACGCCGCGATCTTTGTCGCTACCCGAAGAACGAGTTATGTTGCGTCCCAAAGCGCCTGAGGGCATGACATATACCGACGGGTCACGCGGCGATTTTGAATCGGCCGACGGAAGATTTCGCGTCCCCGTCAGAATGTTTCATAAAGACCCCGGGATTTATACCATCCAGTTTTGGATGAGACGCGTACCGACTGATACTCCTTTTCCGGGAGCGCAAGTTTGCGTTCGCGTCGAATGACTTGATGAAGATGTGGCACGCGCATCTTGCACGTGGGCCACGGGCGCGGGACGCCCGTGCCACTCTCAAATGCGGATGCCACCTTCCCGCCGACTAATTTGATGAACGTTCACCGATCGATTTGCACGTTATGTTTGATCGCTATCGCCTGGCCGGCGTCCGCGCAAACGACTGTCAATCTCAATCGCCGTGCGAACGAGGTGCGTCAGGAATTTCTGCACGCGTGGAATGACTATAAAAAGTACGCATGGGGTCACGACGATCTTAAGCCGCTCAGTAAGAGCTATCATGATTGGTACGCTGAACCCCTTTTGATGACGCCGGTAGATGCACTCGACACGATGATCCTGATGGGTTTGAAAGATGAAGCGAGAAACACGCGTGAGTACATCGTTACGCACCTGTCGTTCGAAAAACACATTTCAGTTCAGAATTTCGAAATCACGATTCGTCTGCTGGGTGGTTTGCTGTCGAGTTATGAAATGACGGGCGATAAGCGGCTGTTGAACCTCGCCGAAGACTTAGGCAATCGTTTGCTGCCCGTTTTTAATTCGCCGACCGGAATTCCTTATCGATACGTGAATCTGAAGACGGGGGCGGTTACTGGCAACGTTACCAATCCGGCAGAAGCCGGAACATTGCTGGTCGAGTTCGGCACACTCGCGCGGCTGACTCATCGGCAAATCTTCTACGACAAAGCGAAGAGCGCGTTGGTTGAAATCTACAATCGCCGCTCGCCGATTGGTTTGGTCGGAACCTGGATCAATGTCGAGACGGGCAAATGGACCGACACCGACAGCCACATCAGCGGCGCCATCGACAGTTATTACGAATATCTTTTGAAGTGCGCGATTCTGTTTGACGATCGGGATTGCCGCCGGATGTGGAATGAAAGCATTGTGGTGGCCAACAAATATTTGGAAGATGAAGTGATCAAACAGAACCTCAGTCTCCTCGGGGCGATTCCTTATAAAGTACTCTGGTACGGACACGCCGACATGAATACTGGGAAACGAACTGCAACAACTTACGGCGCACTCGACGCATTCTTTCCGGCGGTGTTGGCTCTGTCCGGTGATTTGCAACGTGCCGCGCTGTTACAGGAATCATCTTTCGCAATCTGGAAGCTGCATAACATTGAACCGGAGGAACTTGATTGGCGAAAAATGGAAGTCACGTCACCCGGCTATCCGCTCCGCCCTGAGATAATCGAATCGACCTACTACCTTTATCATTTCACGCACGATCCAAAATACTTACGCATGGGCGAAACGATGTGGCGCGACTTCGTAAAGTACTGTCGCAATGACGTCGGTTACGCGGCGCTGAAGAGCGTGATTACGAAAGAGAAAGCTGATTCAATGCAGAGCTTTCTGTTTGCCGAAACGTTCAAGTACTTTTATCTGCTGTTCGCGCCGCGGACGCTTGATTTCGATCGCATAATCTTCAACACTGAAGCTCATCCGATGCGTCGATCATGGCCACGAAAGAAGACAACCGCCAAAAACTAATCGCGATTCTGCAGTTGGCTTATTCGGGCGAGCGGGCCGCGGCGTACGCGTATCGCGGCCACTGGCATTCGGTCAGCGCGCCACATGAACGCGATACGATTCGTAAAATTGAGGAGGACGAGTGGCGGCATCGCCAGCTGGTGGGCGAGATGCTGTCACAGCTCGGCGCAAGTCCACACAAACGGCGCGAGATAAAAGCCACAATTATCGGCCGCACTCTGGGTTTTCTCTGTCATGTAAGTGGCTGGCTGGCGCCGATGTACGGCGCGGGCAAACTCGAGAGCCGAAACATTCGCGAATATGAAACCGCTGCACGGTGCGCGCGCGACTGCGGCGCGGTAGATTTTGTTGATTGCTTGCTCGAGATGGCCCAAGTCGAGTGGGACCACGAAGATTATTTTCGCTCGTGCGTGCTGAAGCACCGGCTGGGCCACCGCTTGCCAATTTGGCCACAGCCGCCGGCTAAAGAGATGATTCGCCTCTCGTACGAGCATGAAAGGATTGTTCATGGGCGCGAGACTGAAACCGCAACCATCGCTCCATCCGCAACACTAACCATCAAAGCTATGTCATGAAACGCAGGATTCTCATTTTCCGTTTTTGTTTCGGCGCCGCACTGTTGTGTGGCGCCTCTTCGATATCCACTGTCTTCGCGCAGCCGTTTTCGTCTCAACAACTGAAAGCTGCCGCGCGTGAAACGATGATCAAGGCACGATACTGCGCCCTGATCACATTCGATCGAAATGGACGGACGAACGCCCGCACCATGGACGCTTTCGAGCCAGACGAACAAATGCGCGTATGGTTCGGAACCAACCGTCTCAGCCGCAAGGTCGCAGAGATTCGCCGCAACCCGCACGTGACGCTCTACTATTTCGATCGCGAGGACCAGGCTTACGTAACGCTTCACGGCACTGCGACGATCGTCGACGACACGGCTGAAAAGGCGAAACATTGGAAAGAAGAATGGAAAGATTTCTATCCGAAGCGCGACCGGGATTATGTTCTGATTTTGGTTCGTCCGCGCGACCTCGAAGTCGTGAATACGAAGAAAGGCATCGTCGGCCATCCGCGAACTTGGGAGCCTCCTCTCGTGACTTTTCCGTCGCGCTAGATTCTCGGTTAACACTCTCCCGACTTCTTTCGTCTTAGTGACGAATACCTGTTCGACGGCGGGTTTCGGGCTGCCGAGCACTCTCCTCAGGAAATTTCACAGATAGGCAAAGCAGATATTCGTTTTCTCAAGCCCAGCCGTTCACGGCTCGGAATCGAAGCGATTTGCTTCATGTAAAGCCTCCTTAAGGAGGCTTTCGAACTGGACGAAAATCTATCACCCAGCCGTAAACGCCTGAGCTATAGAAAGTTCTGAGGACGGAACCTATGAAGCTTCGCACTGCCGGCATTTATTTCTTGCTGATGTTAACGGCGCTCACCGCGCTGGTCTTCACATCGGATCGGCCTGTGACTTCGCAGTCGCGCGAACGGCGCGCCGAGCCGACACCGGCCCAACGCATCTCCACCGACCGGGATGCGGACAAAGCACCCGCGGAAGTAGTTAAGGTCGATGTTGATTTGGTGACGATCGACGCGCTCGTGCTGGAAAAGAAGACGGCGCGCATCGTGGGCGGTTTGCAGAAACAAGACTTTCAGATTTACGAAGACGGCGCGAGGCAGGAGATAACACACTTCAGCCAGGACAGCTTGCCGCTTTCGGTCTTGTTCTTGATCGATCGTGGCGGCTGTCTCGATCCGTTCGGCGACAAAGTTCATCGCGCGGCACGCGAAGCCATCGAACGACTCAAGCCGGCTGACGAAGTCGCGGTGATGACTTATCACGACACTACGCGTCTGCTGCAGGGATTCACCAAAAACCGGATCCTGATAGAAGATGCGCTCAATCGAGTGCCGATGCATGACGAAGAAGCCGATCACTGCCTCAACAACCTCTTCTTTGACGCGGCCAACTACACGATGAGCGCCGGCAATCCGATGGGCCGTCGCGTGATTGTCGTCATCACCGGAGTGACGCGGAACTTCGATTGTCCTAATGGGCCATCGGGGAGGTTGGCGGCGCGGCAGATTTACGAATCAGGCAGTGTCGTCTGTGCCATCATACCTAAAGAGATGGGCCAGGGTCTCGAAAACGGAGTTATGGTGTGGGCCACACGCATGGGAAAGCTCGGCGGTGCGCCTTCAATGGACGTGGAAAACCTCGCCAACGAAACGGGCGGCGAAATTCTTTCTGACAAGCCGGAAAATCTCGACACGACGTTTCAGACACTGATGGACCACCTGCGTAGCCGATACAATCTCGCGTTCGTCTCGACCAACAAGAAGCGTGACGGCACGACGCGAAAATTGAAAATCGACGCGCAGCCTCCGGCAGCAAAATCGCAGCAGAAGCTCGTAGTCAAAGCGCGCCGCAGTTATGTTGCGCCGCGAAGTTGAGTACGCCTGATTGACTCTCATCCATTTTTAAACTACAAAGCCCGTTGATCTTTAAGATGGACCGCGATTGAAACGGTCCTTTCCCCTGGAGGATCTATGCCTCATTCGATCGCGAACACTCATCGAGGACGGTTTCCAACCTTCTTTTTAATCAGCTCACTTCTTGCTGCCCTTCTCTTATTCGGCGGGTGCGGCAAAACAATCGGCGGCAATTCCCTGCATGTAAAGGCGGGTGGTTTCGATAAGGATCTCGCGATCAAATCAGCCTATGCGTTTCCGGTTACAAAGACGTTCACCGATGTGAACGGCAAGATGACGACGGCGTCTGCTTACAACGTTTATCTGGCGAATTACGATCTGGATGCGAAGAACTTCGGAGCGACTTTAGACAAACCGTTGACGGGAGACGATCAGGTTCGCGTCGTCTTCGCCCTGATTGGCAACGAAGGCACGAATGACAAGTCGCCACCCAACGCCGCAACTTACTCAGCCAAAGCCGACAAGTACGTGAAAGCCGAGAGCGCGGGATTAGTCATGCGGAAAAGCGGATCGGAGATCAAGTCATGGCTCGATCGGAGCATGTTGAGTGGTGAAGTAAAACTAAATTCCGCGACCGCAGATGAAATTGCCGGAGATGTGAACCTTACCAGCGGCGAGACATCGATCAAAGGATCATTCACGGCCAAAGTTCTGAAGCGAAAATAATTTTGCCGCTTTCCTGAAAATAGTTCGAGCCGGCGCGTTGATTCGTGCCGGCTCGAGTTTTATGAGCAGTCGTTCCTTACCGATTACCTACGGGTGCTTCGTATCCGGCGGCTTCGATTTTGGCGCCTGCTTCTGCTGTTGCGGCTGAGACCGTGGTTGGGCCTGTGCTCTCGGTTGAGCTTGCGCCTGCGGTGGCCGCACTGCTTGGCGCGGCTGTGCTTGCGGCGGTCGCACTGCTTGTTGGCGCGGCTGTGCCTGCGGTGGTCGCGTCACTTGTGGCGCGCGCGGCGCCGATTGCACCCGTGCCGGCTGGGCTTGTGCGCGTGGAGCCGCTTGCGGTGGCCGGCGGTGCGGCGGCTGTGATTGCAGCACTTGCTGCTGCTGCGAACGACGTGCCGCCTGAGCTTGCTGCACTTGATTTCGCCGCGCGTCACGTTGTGACTGAGCTGCTTGCTGCGACGCAGCCCGCTGCTGCTGTTGCGACTGAATCATCTGCTGCCGCGCAGATTCTCGCTGCGCCTGCTGTTGCTGGCGCTGCATCTGTCGCTGATCCTGCGGGCGCGCAGGTTGGCCCACTGATTGGCCCTGGGCCTGGACCGTCGCACCTTGACCTGCGCCTTGATTCAAAGGCTGCGATCGCAGTTCGCGTAACTGTTGGCGCGCGTTGCGATCGCCATGCGCGGCCTGCTTCGCGAGATCTGCAATTTGTCGCTCGCGAGCTTGTTCGGCGGCGATGTTCGATTGCGGCGCGTTCTGCGCGTTCACGCTTCTTTGATCGGACACTTGCAGTTTCTGATTGCGAGCGGTCGCATTAAGCGGCTCGACTCTCATTGCCTTCGCCAAATCGCCGTTCCATTTTCGCGCCGCCGGTGCGTTACTGGCGACAACTTGCGTGGTGACGATCCGTTGTTCGACATCACGCGGAACATCGAATCGCGGCCGCGACCTGTTTGCTTGAAATGCGGCGGTGCGCAGCGGATCGACCGTCATCGGGTCGAGCACGACGCGCGCTTGCGCAATCGTCCGTGGATCGACAGGCGTGATCACCGCCGGATCAATCACGCGGCCAAACTCAGACGTCGGCACGACAGTCACTGCGCCCGGCACATTGAAGTTGACCAGACTACTGACGACGACGTTTGACGGATACGTGTAGGCCGGTTGCCAATAAGGATCGTAATACGTCACTTGATAAGGATCGCTGGGACCCAACGCAACCCACGCCACGCTCGAGTTACCCAAAGGAAGAAAAGCCACCAGCGCCGGCGAGTACGTCGGATAGGTATTCATCGAATCGGGCACCCAGAGCCATTCGTTCGAAGCATAGGCCCAGCGTCCATAGTGATAAGGCGCATAGCCCCACGGTTCATTCGAAACCCAGGTCAAGCCATACGGATAATCGGTGGTCCAATAGCCTGATTCGTAAGGCGCCCAACCCGCCGCCACATCGCGCGGATGCCAGCAATAACCGTAATTGTTGACGTAGGTCCAGTCGCCATAATCGTCGAGATCGTAAACGCCGGGAACGTAATCGCTGACATAGTTGTAACTCGGATAAAATTGTTCCGAATCGTAGTAATAAGGATCGTCGAGATATGTGTAGTAATTGCGATAACGTCCGTCATACTTCTTCGGATAACGAGACCGATAGTAATTATCGACTACGTATCCCGCCTGAGTGGGTTCGACTTTCGAAATCACCGCTTGAGTGTTTCCCTGAGCCTGCCCCTGACATGGAACGGAAAGATATTCGCCTTTCTCAATCTTGCCCGAACCAGCCTGACCGGCGAGTTGAGCCTCGCCACTAAAGACAGTCGCCACGGCGTTGCCGTTATCATTGATTGCGATTTGGTAAAGACCGGGTTTGGAGACATCTACCGCGCCGCAAGGTGTCGCAACTTCAAACAGATCGTTCGATCCGATTGAACCGACATCGAACAACGCCGAACCTTCGCGCAACGCGACCTGCGTGTGTCCTTCGGACAAGTCCAATATGTCGAGCGAAGTGTTGGCGTCTACTGTGGCGAGATTGCGCCCGGTAAATTCTATCTGAGTCCTCGAATTCTGTTTTGTATATATTCGATCGCCGACGGTTACCGGCATATTCTGCGTCGCAGTCACCCATTGGGAATTTGTCGAAGTCGAATTCTGCGCGCTTTGGCTCACCCCGACTTGACCCTCAACTCGATCGATGCGCGCAGCGTTCGGTAATGAACTTGCCTCAGCCTTGCGTTCGTACTTACTCCACAGCAGCGCCCCAACTGCGCCGATAACTGCAAAGGCAAGAATTATCAGCGCTCCATGCGGCCACATTCTAATCCTGTTCATAAAGCCTCCTGAATAATCTGTTTGTCGGAAGAGTCGAGGAGAGAGCTTGAATTGAGACGCAAACCGCGAGCGCCGCGGCAACAATCAGAACCAATGTCGGCAAATCGAAATATAATTAACAGCCGCCGACAATTTAGCGCGAGCAATCACATTCATGTACAATGCTTTGAATGGGGGATGAAAGACAACTCACACTCGGTGAAGAAATCGCGAACAGTCTGAGCCACGGCGCAGGATTGGGGCTGGCGATCGCAGGCACTCCGATTTTGATCGTGGCCGCGGTGCGATCCGGAACCGCATGGAACACTGTCGGCGTCTCGGTCTTCGCGGGCTCGATGATTGCGCTTTATCTGGCTTCGACGCTTTATCACGCGCTCACGCACGACGGCGCCAAGCGTTTCTTTCGCGTGCTCGATCACAGCGCCATATTTATTTTGATCGCCGGCACCTACACGCCGTTCACTTTGGGCGTCCTGCGCGGCGGCTGGGGCTGGACGTTGTTCGGATTAGTGTGGGGCCTGGCACTGCTCGGGGTGGTGAAGAAGACCATCTTCGGTGCGCGTTTCGTTTGGTTGTCGGTTGCGCTTTATCTGGTGATGGGCTGGTTGGTTGTAATCGCGGGGCCGCAGGTTTTGCAACGCGTTCCGCTGACCGGTCTCGCGTGGCTGCTCGCCGGCGGCATCGCCTATACCGCGGGAGTTGGTTTCTTTGCCGCTCATCGAATCAAGTACGCGCACTTCGCCTGGCACCTCTTCGTCATCGCCGGAACTGCTTGCCATTTCTTCGCGGTGCTGTGGTATTCAGCGTAGCCGTTCGTATGGCGCTGGGCTAAGGTCGGTGATATTATTCGGCACGTAACAATCATGTCCGACCGTCGCGAACTGCACTTCCGGCCGGTAGTCTCCCGCGCGAATCTCTTCGCGGACTAGTTAGTCATCATCACTGATTCGTCTTGATTGCGACGCTTTCAAAAGTGTCGATGGTGGTTTCTCTTGAGAAGGAGTGAGCAGATGATGGCAACCGCAACCGCAGTAAGAAGACCCGAAATAAAAACCGAATCGCTGCCCGGCCCGAAAGGCCGCGCTATAGTCGAGGCCGACGCGCAATTCGTCAATCCAGCGTATCCGCGGCCGGACTTTAAGCTCGTCGCTGAACGCGGCGAAGGTGTGTGGGTAACCGACGTCGACGGCAACGTCCTGATGGACTGTAACGCCGGCGTCGCCGTGTGCTCGACCGGCCACTGTCACCCGGAGGTCGTCCGCGTGATTCAGGAT
>DASQYL010000520.1:0-17293 GCA_035639235.1 Pyrinomonadaceae bacterium
CGGTGGCATGGACGAAGCTTGAGCGAGACGCAAGAAAATGTTTGGCTGAAGGTCTATTCACAGTGCTCAGTAAAAACGTTATTCCGCCCAGCGGTGACAAGCACGATTACATGAGTCAGGCGCCGTACTTCTGGCCAGATCCAAAGAAGCCCGGTGGCCTTCCGTATACTCGCCGCGATGGCGAACGCAATCCTGAGATCAACAAGATCGCCGATCACAAAACGATCGATGATCTGGAAAATGCGGTAGAAACACTCGCGCTGGCTTACTACCTGAAGGGCGATGAAACCTACGCGACGAAAGCGGTGCAACTGCTGCGCGCGTTCTTTCTTGATCCAGCAACGCGGATGAATCCTAATCTCGAGTACGCCCAATTCATTCCTGGCGTGAACACTGGTCGCGGGATTGGCTTGATCGAAACTCGCGGCCTGACGCGAATCGTGGACGCCGTTGGTTTGCTCAGGGGCTCGAAAGCTCTGAAGACGGCCGACGAGGGTGCGCTGAAAAACTGGTTCGCCAAATTCCTGCAATGGATGCTCGAGAGCAAGAACGGTCGCGAGGAAGCCTCAGCCAAGAACAATCACGGCACCTTTTACGATGTGCAGGTCGCGTGCTACGCGCTGTTCACCGGGCGCACAGCACTGGCGAAGCAAGTGCTTGAGACGGCGAAGCAGAAACGGATTGCCGCGCAGATTGAGCCGGACGGGCGACAGCCACTCGAACTCGCGCGCACAAAGTCGTGGAGTTACAGCATCATGAATCTCGACGGGCTGACGCAGTTGGCGATTCTCGGATCGCGCGCCGGCGTCGATCTATGGAACTTTCAGACGAGTGACGGACGCGGCATTCGCAAAGCACTCGATTTTCTTGCTCCCGTGGCGTTGGGCGAAAACAAATGGCGTTATGAGGAAATCGAAGGTGCCGTCAAGCCTGAGAAACTGTTTCCGTTGATGCGCCGCGGCGCCGCAATCTACCGCGATCGGTCATATCAGGCAATAATGCTGAAGGTGCCTGACGCTGCCCTCTCCGATCGCGCGCGGCTCGTCTATCCTCAGGTGACGATGGCGCGCCAGTCTCAACGATGAGAAATATGACAAAGATGAAAAAAACCAGAATCGTGATGGCAACGGCAATCTTGCTCTGTTTTTCGTTGCAGCCAATTGTTGGTTTGCCGCATGCGCACAATGGCCGCACGAATGTGATCGGCCCAACCGACTGGTCAGTTGCCGTCGTTGAATCGACTATCAAGCGCAATCCGACCGGCGAGTCATTCAAGGGCTGGGGGTACGCGAAGGCACTGTATCTGTATGGCGAGTATCTAGTGTACCTGCGCACGCATGACAAACGTTATTTGGATCACATTCAGTCCTGGGTCGATCAGCACATCGATGAGCAAGGGAAGATCAATCGCGAGGTTAATTCGCTTGACTACATCATGCCGGGCAATCTGCTGTTAATTCTTTACAAGGAAACGAAGCTGGAGAAATACAAACTTGCCGCGCAGAACATTCGCAAAGTCTTCGATACTTATCCGCGGACCAAAGACGGTGGCTTCTGGCACGCGAATATCCCGAGCCGAGCGTGGCAATTGTGGGCGGACGGCGTGTTTATGTCGCTGCCGTTCCTCGCGCGCTACGGCCAGATGTTTGGTGAGAGCACGTACGCTAATCAAGAAGTCGTCAAACAGATGCTGATCTATTACAAGCATCTGAATGATCCACAGACCGGCTTGCTCTGGCACGCGTACGACGCAAGCGGAGCGCAGCAGTGGGCCAATCCGACGACGCATCAGTCGGCCTTTCATTGGGGACGAGCGTTTGGCTGGTATGCGATGACGCTGATCATCCTGCTGGACATCATTCCGAAGGATCAGCCGGGGCGCGATGAATTGATCAAGATCGTCCAGCAGTTAGCTAAGGCGTTTGAGCGATACCAGGATCCAAAAACAGGGCTTTGGTATCAGGTCGTTGACAAAGGCGATGTCGCCGGCAACTGGCACGAGACCTCCTGCTCGAGCATGTACAGCTACATGCTTTGGATGGGAGTGAAGCGGGGCTATCTGTCTAAACATTACGAAACCGCGGCGCAGAAAGGCTATCGCGGTGTGCTGACAAAACTGTCGAAGGATACGGACGGCATGACCAATCTGATCGACATTTCGGAAGGCACGAATGTTGGCGATCTTGCCTATTACTTTGGGCGGAAGCGAAACATAAATGACTTTCACGGCCTCGGCGCATTCTTGATCATGAACGAGGAGTTGGGCGCAGCAAGTCTCGGATATAAACCCAAGCCAATTAGCTGGAAGCTGAATTAATTCCTGCAGCAACCAATTGAATTTGGCTTGCCTCCGAGGAGGGTTCTGAATGAAGCAAGGTCGCGTCGCTTTGGCGACGCAAGAATTGATCGAGCGTGGCGCAGCGGCTAGTGCGTAAGGAATCGACGCCGTCGTCGCGTTGTGGCTAGATTTCAACCAGCATAATCGGCAATCGAATGATGCGGCTTACATCATTTACGCTCGGACTCGTTTTGCTTTGCATGGTTATCACTGCGCAAACCAGGCGAATTAACGTTGCCGCAATCGATCGTCACCGAATCATTCAAGCCGCAAACGAATATCTTACGCAGGAGCCGGTAACGATCACGGCATCGCAGAGCCCTCGCAGCGCCGGCGGCCCGCATGACTTTTTTTCCGAAGGCGATTACTGGTGGCCCGATCCGAAAAACCCTTCAGGTCCCTACATTCAACGCGACGGCATGTCCAACCCCGACAATTTTGTCGCGCATCGGCGCGCTTTGATGCGATTCAGTGTTCAGGTTCCAGCACTTGCGGCGGCGTTCCTGATTACTAAAGACCAGCGTTACGCCCAGCGCGCGCGTCTTCACTTGCGCGCCTGGTTCATCGACGAAACAACGCGCATGAATCCGAATCTGCAGTACGCACAGGCGATCCATGGAATTACCACGGGCCGCGGCATCGGCATCATCGACACGATTCATCTGGTCGAAATAGCGCGAGCGATTGAAGTATTGAACCGCGCGAACGCCCTTCCGCCAAACGACGTGCAAGGCATCAAACAATGGTTCACCGAATATCTGAACTGGATGACGACAAGTAAGAACGGAATCGAAGAGCGCAACGCAAAGAATAATCACGGGACGTGCTGGCTGATGCAGGTCGCGGCCTTTGCCCATCTGACGGGGGATCAGAAGCTGCTTGATTATTGCCGGGAGCGATTCAAAACCGTGATTGTGCCAAATCAAATTGCCGCGAACGGCAGCTTTCCGGAAGAACTGCGAAGAACAAAACCCTACGGCTATTCGCTTTTCAATCTGGAAGCGATGGCCACGGTCTGCCAGATTCTTTCGACCTCCGCGAACAATCTCTTTAACTTCGAGACCGAGGACGGGCGCGGCTTTCGAGGTGCGATGGAATACATGGAGCCATTCATCCGCAGCAAGAAATCCTGGCCACTCAAGCCCGACGTGATGTACGACAACGAATGGCCCATGCGACAAAACAGCCTCTTATTTGCCGGAATCGCTTTCAAGCGAGAGGCCTATGTCGATCTCTGGAAGACCCTGCCGCCGGACTCAAACGTTGAAGAAGTAATTCGCAACTTCTTCATCCGCCAGCCGGTGTTATGGGTGAATTAATGACCGAGGAAGCTACACATGAAACTAGCCTTCATCGATCGTGATGCTAATTTTCGGAGTGGTTATACTTCTGTTGGGCAGGCGCGGAACAGCGACGGCAGGTCTTGCCGAAGAAAGTCCCGAAGGCGCAAAGATCGAAAGAATGGAAGTCGAACTGGGTCTCGAAGAGAAACCTGAAGATTGATTCATCTGCGCCCCGCCCCCCATCTTTATCGTCCCGATCTAATTTGCTTCCGTAAAAAAGTCTTGACATCGTTAACGGTAACGAGTAGTATCCCGTTACCGGTAACGTCTAAATAATCTCTGGGCTGTCCCCGGTCAGTCCAAACTGGCAATCAATCGCTTTCTGCTTCGGAGTCGCAGCCGAAGCGTTCTGTTCCAGGATTTACCCGTATCACGAAAGAACTCGCGGGGAATTTAGGAAGCATCGCCGTTCGAGCACCGTGCTCAACAGGAGTGCGGGCGCGTGTGCAAGTCGTCACTACCCTCGAAAGAAGGAGATCGCCATGGTCAGTGCTAATCGTAGAGTCTGTTTGCCAACCCCGCGCAGATCGCGCATTCACCACTTGCTCGGAATGTTGTTACTTATTCTCGTCTTGGCCTGCGTCAGTAGCGTGGCGTTGGCGCAGTTAGTCACCGGTTCAATATCCGGTATGGTGACCGATCCGAACGGCGCGGTGGTGCCGGGCGCGAACGTGACTCTGGTAAATGACGTGACCAAAGACAAACGCGACCAGGCGACCAACGAGGCCGGCAGGTTCAGTTTTGCCGCGGTGCAGCCAGGCGTTTACACGGTGAAGATCGAGCACGCCGGATTTGAGACTCTATTGCGTACCAAAGTGGTCCTGAGCGCCAACGAAGCGTTGACGCTGGGAGAGATAGCTTTGAAAACAGGACAGGTGACGGAGACGGTCACCATCCAGAGCGAAGGTCAGATTGTCGAAAAGGAGAGCAGCGACCTACAAGCACGGCTCACTTCGGATCAAATCAATCTGATATCGACCAAAGGACGAGACATCACTTCACTGCTGCGCTTAATCCCGGGTACTTCGAACGAAGATGACATCGAGGCGGTCGGCGAGGGATTCGGGACCAACTTGCCGAATTTTTCCGGCCAACGGGGCCGCAGCACGGTGACGACCGTCGATGGCTTGAACGCGAGTGAGCCGAGCGGCTCAAACAAGATAAGCATGACCACTAATCAGGACGCGATCGCCGAGGTCAAAGTACTCCGCAACAACTACGCCGCTGAATATGGAAACAACGGCGGGGCCATGATCAATATCGTCTCGAAGGGCGGCGGCAAGGATTACCGGGGCAGCGTTTACTACTTCGTTCGTAATGAATCGCTTAACGCCAACAGCTTCTTCAACAACAAGGCCGGCCTGCCGCGGTCGCTCTATCGGCACAAAATTCCCGGCTTTAATTTTAGCGGTCCATTACCGCTGCCGCGCGTTGGTGAAGGAGGTCCGAGTTTGATTCGCAACAAGGCCTTCTTTTTTATTTCCGCAGAAAAGCCCCACACCGTTACGCCGGTTGATCCCGTCACGGTCACCGTGCCTACCGCCCTGGAGCGGACCGGAGACTTCTCGAAATCAATCACTGGCTGTAATTCGGCAGGCATTCCGCAGCCGGTGAATCTCACTGATCCACCGCACACGATTGGGAGTGCGATCGTTAACAATTTGATTCCGTCAGATCGAATCAATCGAAGCATGCAGAACCTTTTGAAGTTCTTCCCGCTGCCTAATTCTCCGATCGCATGTAATCCCGGACGCTACATTGCGCAGAGCAGCGTTGATGTACCCAAGCACAGCGTGCTGATCCGCTTCGACTTCAAGCCCACCAGCAAGGACAGCTTTTATTACAAGGCGCAATGGTGGACTTCGGACAATCTTGGTCTGGGCACGTCGGGTTGGCCCAGCGGCGACGCGAATCGCTGGGGAATCATGTCGCACTATTTATATAAGGACAACGGCGTACCCGGCTCGCTTAACTGGGTGCATATTTTCGGCGCGCGCGTAGTGAACGAATTTAACGCCGGAATGCGACACGACTCGGAGGGCTTTGTCCCCGGTGCCGGTATGGCCGACGCACTGAGCCGATCGACGATTGGCTACACGGCGCCGCAACTCTTTCCCACAAACAATCCGCTCAACTTGGTTCCGGTCGTGACCGGCTGGAGCAGCGTCACGGGCACGCCGGCCAATATCAATTGGCTGAATCGTTGGGGTGGAATTGGGAACGATTACATCAGACCATCGTTCGCCGACAATCTGTCGGTGGCCCGCGGAAATCATAGTTACAAGTTCGGAGTTTATTTCGAGCGCTTGCTGAACAGTGAAGCGCCCGGCGGAAATTTTTCCGGCAGCCTGAGCTTTAGCACCAGCAGCAGTTTCACTACGGCGCTGGGCAGCGCGGGCTTTGCCTATGCGAACGCTTTGCTGGGAAACTTCAACTCGTACTCGGAGCAAAGCTCACGTCCCTTTACCAATAATGAAATCCACCTGTTTGATTGGTACGCGCAGGATGAGTGGCGCGTTAATCGTCGCTTGACGCTGAATTATGGAATGCGTTGGGGCTATCACTCGCCTTTTTTTCAGCGTGATAACCAGGGATCGAATTTCGATCCTTCGCTCTACAATCCCGCAAACGCGCCGTTGCTCTACTTCCCGTTTTGCACGGCGGCTGTGACCGTGGCAGCGTGTCCGTCCGGCAATCAACGCGCAGTCGATCCAAGAAATTTACCAAATCCGACGACGGCGCAACTTTTGAGCAGCAACCTGGTGGGTACGTTTGTGCCGGGCACAGGTAATCTTGCGAATGGCATGGTGCTGGCGACCGACGCAACGGCCACTCCCGGATTCAGACGAACCAAATCAATCGACTGGGAGCCTCGCGTCGGCCTGGCCTACGATATTTTTGGTAACGGCAAAACAGTCCTGCGCTTAATGGGCGGCGTCTATCACAGTCCGCGTGTCGGTGGCGGCACCGGCGGGGCCAGCAGTCTCGGTGGCAATCCACCTTTGCAGCGGAGTTTCAGCATCGGCCCGTGCGCCGGTTGTAATGTTGATAATGTGGCGAACGTGATCGGCGGCGCGCTCAATGGCCCGAGCACTGTCGCGGCTGTCGAAATCAATTCGAAGACGCCGTTGACATATAACTTCAGCGCCGGCGTGCAAAAAGACATTGGCTGGAAGACCGTGGTTGAGGTGACCTACGTCAGCTCGCTTGCACGGCATCTCGGCGAAAGACGAAACATAAATCAGGTTCCGGATGGCGCGCGTTTCATCCAGGCAAATCCCAGTGGCGGCAATTGCAATCCTGATCCGGCGCTGGTCTGCCGGCGAAATCCATTCTCAAACGTGACCGTCAATGGATTACTGCCGTCAGGCCAGCCAGCTAGTCTCCTCGGCGCCATCGCCGATAATTTTCTGCGGCCTTATAAAGGCTATGGAGACATCAATGAGACGACGTGGTCCGGAACTTCGAATTACAACGCGCTTCAGATTCAGGTGAACCGGCGTTACACGCACGGTTTTCAGTACGGGGTGGCCTACACCTGGTCCAAGACATTTGATTATGCGAACGACGATTCGTCCGACGTAAACAACAACCGGCCGTATCGCCCGTTTAATTACGGCCCATCCGACTTCGATCAATCGCACATCCTGACTGCGAATTACATCTATGATGTTCCCAAGCTGAGCCATTGGAACAATCGTTTAGTGCGACTCCTGCTCGATGATTATCAGATTTCGGGTACCACTTCATTTGTTACCGGCAAACCCAAGACGTTTGGCACCAGCAGCGGTAATTTGCAATGGACATACAGCCGCCCGACTTACAGCATCACCGCAGGACAGACTTATCTAAACAGCGGTCTGCCGTGCGCGCCCGGGTTTGCGCTGCAATCTGGATCGACTACTACCTGCACTTACACCGGAATTACAGATTTTACCGGCGGTACGATCAATGCGCGGCCGATTTTGCTGTGCGATCCGAACATAACTGCCGGCACCGCAGACAACACGGGTTTGGCTTATGCGATGAACCCGGCGTGCTTTGCCAAGCCGAACTCAGTCGGCGACATCGGGGCATTACAGCGAAACCTGATTCGGCTGCCGTCGATATTCAATAACGACGTTGCGATTTTCAAAAACATAAAATTAGGTGAGCGCCGCGAAGTCCAGCTGCGCTGGGAAATCTACAACGTGTTTAATCGGACGAACTTTACGGACATCGACGGAGCGATGACTTTCGCGCCCGATGCCGCGGTGACGTCGCTGGCGACTGGCGGAACCTGCCCGACGGGAACGGTTGTCGGATACGCGGCGGTCGGTACAGCCGCGGCGCGTTGCACATCGACAACGTTGGGCCAGATGTTTCAAACCAACAATCAATTTGGCGCGCCGCGAGCGGCCCGTTCGCCGCGCGTGATGCAAGGATCGATTCGCATTAACTTTTAGTCGAGGTTGCGCCCACTGGAAACTGGCGCGCGTGGATGCATTCATGTTGCCGGAATGACTGCACCCGCATCAGGTGCGCAACTGCGCCTCTAGTAGACGCCGGCCTGGGAGGAGGGCACAATCGATGAAGTTCATAAACAAGGCAACTGGCATTATCCTGTTTGCGTTGATAGCCGCGGTTTCCTCATTTGGACAGACAGCCACCGGTGAAGTCAACGGGACGGTCACTGATCCCAACGGTGCGGCCGTTCCTGGCGCGATCGTCAGCTTGATCGATCAAGCCACCAAGGTGCGAGCGGACGCCACGTCGAACCAGAGCGGTTACTTCACGTTTGTAAGTTTAAAGCCGGCAACTTACACGTTGATGATTGAGGCCAAGGGCTTCAAGAAGTCGTTAACCAATCCCTTCGTGCTGGGTGTCAGCGAGACGCTCACCAAGAACGTCTCGCTATCACTCGGCGAAATGTCGGAAGTGGTAGAGGTCAGTGCCGGAACGGAATTGGTCCAATCGTCATCGTCCGAACTCGGCACCGTTATCAATGAGCGGACGGTGGAAGATTTGCCGCTCAACGGCCGGAACTTTACGCAATTGTTGACGCTGACTCCGGGCGTGACGCCGGTATCGACTTCGCAGAACAAGAGCATCGGCGGCGTCGAAGGCAACGTAGGCATCCCGGGTTCGGGGTTTGTCGATCCTTCATTTCACGGTATGGAAAATCGTTCGAAGCTCTATTTCTTCGACGGCATTATCAACACAAATGTTCGTGGGCCGACCTACATCGTGATTCCCAACGTCGACGCGGTGCAGGAGTTCAAGGTTGTGGGACAGGATGCCAAAGCCGAGTTTGGTGGCGCGATGGGTGGCGTCATGAACATGGTTTCGAGGTCGGGTGGCAATACTTTTCACGGGACCGGATTTGAATACGTGCGCAATGACTGGTTCGACGCGCGCAATAGCTTCGACGTTTGCACGACAGCGCGCTGCGGCACTGCGACGGGAGTTCCGAAGAAGCCTCTGCCGTTTCGTCAGAATCAATTCGGCGGCGTGGTGAGCGGACCGATAATCAAGAACAAGACGTTCTTCGAATTCAGTTACGATGGCTGGCGCTACAGCCAGCCGGGACTCGCTTTGTCTTACGTGCCGACTCCGGCGGAAATCAACGGCGACTTTACCAACACGCCGTTCCGCCAACAGATATTTAATCCGTACTCGACGCGACAAGTTGGCACCAGCTTCGTACGCGATCCCTTCCGTTGCGATGCGGCCGGAAATCCTCTACCGGTGAACGCGTCCAAGCAACAGGATCAAACAGTCGGGAGCACCTGTTTCAAGGTTCCACAGGCGCTCATTTTTGCGCCGATGCAGAATTTCTTTAAGACTTATTCGCCAGCGCCAAACTTCAGCGGTGATGCGCAGAACAACTTTGCCCAAAGCCGGCCGACTACAAACGACGCAAACGGTTTTCAATTCAGAATCGATCATCGCTTTCGTGAAGCAGACAACATGTTCTTCCGCTTCACTCAACAGACGGTGACCGTCTTCAATCCGATCGGCGATCAAGGATCGACTGCTGGCAGCGGCAAGGGCAGAAACTACGGTGGCGGCTGGACGCACACGTTCAATGCGCGGTTGATTCTTGACGTGCGCGCAGGTTACGCCGGTCGGCCGGGAGTTGATTCGAGCCAGCAGAATCAGCATCAAGCCGGACTTGATCCGCTGAAACAGAACGGCTTCGTGGACATTGATAAATACAATGGACTACTCGTTACGCTGGCAAATTGGAACGCCGGAGGCAGCGGTAACTTCGGCATCCGCGGTCCGGCGTTGCGCGAAAACCCGAACTGGAGCGTCGCCCCGGGCATCACCTGGATTAGAGGAAACCACAACATGAAGATGGGCGCGTGGTACATCGCAGCCAAGCGCATCCAACTGAATACTTTTCAAACCTACACGTTTGCCAACGGCCAGACGGGCAATCCGACTTCCAGCTCAACAGGATTGTCTCTGGCTTCGGCCTTGCTCGGTTTTCCAAACAGTTTCACGGCACAACTTCCGGTCTTGCACGGCGGTGCGGTGCAATTTAAATATGCTTCGTGGGCCGGCTATGCGCAGGATGAGTGGAAGGTGAGTCGCAACGTCGTGCTGACGCTCGGCGTGCGCTACGATTATTTAACGCAACCAACGACTTTGGATGGACGGTTGTGGAATAACTTCGACATCCAGAACAAACAATGGATCATCGGCGCGGCTGTGATGCCGCCGAAGTGCAGCGTGACCAACGCGGCGCCGTGCATCCCCGATTCCTTCTTTAACGATCCGCATTTCAACAACGTCGTGCTTGCCGGCAAGCCGTTCTTTGCACCGGCGCCAGTGCACGACAACCTTGGACCGCGCGTGGGCGTCGCTTGGTCGCTAAATTCAAAGAGTGTGATCCGCGCTGGCTATGGACTCTATTTCGATCCGTTGCCGGCGCGCAGTCAGTACGCACAGAATGATCTCGAAGCGGCTGTGTGGCCCGATGCGACCGCGTTCGCCAGCCCGACCGGCACCAACGCGCCGGTGAGTTTCACCAACGGCACCGCTTTCAACATCATTCAATTCCAATCGCAGGGTTTCGCGAAGCCGTTGCCGGTGAATACGCCCTGGGGCGTCGGCAGTTTTGACGACGATCCGAATTACAAAGATCCTTACTCGCACCAATGGCATGTCGAGTATCAACGCGAACTCAGCAAGTCAGACATGATCTCGGTTGCTTACGTCGGCAGCATCAGCCGCCGTTTGCCTTATTCCGGTTTGGCGAACTCGGCGAGTCGGACGATGATAAATCCCTGCGCCTCGACCGACACGACCTGTCGCGCAAACTTCGCGGCGCAGGTTGATGCATTTCGATTGATGCCCTGGGTCGGCGCCGGAGTCAATTACACTCTGTCAACAGGACGCGCGAACTACAAAGCTTTGGAAACAAAATTCCAGCGACGATTCACGCGCGGATTCAGCACGCTGGTGGCTTACACGTGGGGCAAATCCAGAGACACCGGCAGCGGCTATTTCAATGTGGAGAATGGGCCAGGCGGCGCCGCGACGATTCAGAATTTCTGGGATCAAAAAACCGCCTGGGGAGTATCCTCATACGACGTCACGCACTTCATTTCGTGGGCGACACTTTACGAGTTGCCGTTCGGCAAGGGGAAGAGATGGTTGCAGAGCGGTCCGGCCGCGTTGATTCTCGGCAACTGGCAGACTAATTTCATCGCGCAAGCACGCAGCGGCGCGCCTTACAACATCATCGTCACCGGCGATTTGGCGAATCTCGGCGGCAGCGCTTCGTTGCAAGGCTTAAGCACGCCGAATAATTACTTGCGGCCTAACTTGATCGCCGATCCTTTCGTAGCTGGACCAGTCGCTGCCAATCCCGATCCGAACTGTCAGAAAACGATTTCGCAGGGCGGCCGCGCCGCGGATCAAGTGCGCACGGTCGTGAGCTGGTTCAACCCGTGCGCGTTCGGGGTCCCCAACAACACCGGCGCGTTTGGTAATCTGCCGCGAAATAACTTCCGAGGACCGGCGGTCTATAACGTGGACTTCTCGCTCTTCAAGAGCATCCCGATCACTGAACGCCTCAAGGTGCAGTTGCGGATGGAAGCCTTCAATGTTTTCAACATTCAGAATTGGGATACGCCGGCCAACGGGAACCTGACGTTGAACTCGAGTGGTTCCACGATTGCCGCGAGTGTGGGTAAGATTTCAAATCTGGCCCAAGGCACGACGCCGCGCCAGATTCAATTTGGCATTCGCCTGACGTATTAGGACGACGCATGAACCGCAGAGACTACTTAACTTTGATGGGCACCGCCGCTGGAGCTTTGGCGGCTGCCGGACATTCTGAACTTGCTTTGGGCCAGCAACGGCCTGCTGACAACGGCGCCCCGACAACTTCGACTGTCGAAGATCGAACGCGCCGCATGAAGTGGTGGCACGAAGCCAAGTTCGGAATGTTCATTCATTGGGGCCTCTACAGCACGCTCGGCCGGCACGAGTGGGTGATGGAGAACGAAGGGATCCCCGTCAGTGAGTACGAAAAGCTCGCGCCGAATTTCAAACCCGTGCCGAATGCGGCGCGCGGTTGGGCGCAATTGGCGAAGCGCGTCGGCATGAAGTACATGGTAATGACGACTAAGCACCATGAGGGCTTCTGCAATTTCGATACGAAGCTGACTGACTACTGCGCGCCGAAGCAGGGGCCCGGACGCGATCTGGTACGCGAATACGTCGATGCCGCACGTGCCGAAGGCATGCGCGTTGGGTTCTATTATTCGTTGATGGATTGGCATCATCCCGACGGCGCGAGATGCAAGACTGACGAAGCCGCCCGCCGCCGCTTCGTCGATTACATTCATGGCCAGGTGAGAGAGCTGACGACGAACTATGGCAAGCTCGACATCCTGTGGTACGACGTGGCCTGGCCCCTTGACGCAAAGGGTTGGGAGTCGGTGGAGATGAATACGATGGTGCGGAAACTCCAGCCCGACATCATCATCAACAATCGTTCGAAGATTCCCGAGGACTTCGACACGCCGGAACAGAGAATCGAAGCTTCACAGAACCGGCCGTGGGAATCATGCATGACCCTCAACGACAGTTGGGGTTATCAGGCTGCAGACAATAATTGGAAGAGTCCGACGACTGTCATTCGAAATCTGATTACCTGCGCGCGCGACGGCGGCAACTATCTATTGAATATCGGACCAAAACCTGATGGCACGATTCCGGAAGAGTCTGTGCGCATACTTTCGGCGGTCGGCGATTGGATGGCGAAGAATGGCGCGACCATTCGAGAGTCTGATTCGCCGTGTCAGCCGCGGCGGGGGAACTACGTGAGCTTCACCCGCAAAGGCAACACGCTTTATGCGCATGTGCATTACTGGCCGGGGGAGACGGTGGTCATCGCTAATCTTTTGAATAAGGTGCGGTCGGCAAAATTCTTTGCGACCGGCGAGCCGGTGAAATTTCAGCAGGATGATTACCGGATCAAGTTGCTGGGATTGCCAAAGAAGGCGCCGGACCTGGTCACGACTTTCGCGCTGGAAGTGGAAGGCGAACCGAAACAGGATAATGAAGCCAAACGTGCGACGAAACCGCGCGAGCCGGCGTATAAGTCCGCGTAATCGAGCCTTCGATTTCGTCTTGATATTTGACAATGGCAAAATGATTTGATCGTCGACAGCCATCAACACTTCTGGCAAGTTGGGCGGTTCGATTATCCCTGGATGACGCCGCAAGTCGATGTGCTTTGTCATGATTACTTGCCGGCAGCGCTCGGTCCGATCTTACGGCGGAACGCCATCGCGCAGACGGTGTTGGTCCAGGCAAGTAACAGCATCGCAGAGACGCGATGGTTGCTTCAGCTAGCCGATGACCATCCTTTTATCGCGGCTGTGGTCGGGTGGGTGGATTTGCGAAGTGAGAGTGTCGCTGAACAGTTGGATCAGTTTGCAGCTCATCCGAAGTTCAAAGGCGTTCGGCATCTCGTTGAGAGTGAACCCGCAGATGATTGGCTGACGCAGGAAAGCGTCGTTACTGGTTTGCGAGAGCTGGCGTCGCGCGGGTTGACTTACGATTTGCTCGTACACACGCGTCACCTCGGTCATGCGCAAGAAGTCGTTTGCCGGTTTCCTGAGTTGCGCTTCGTCATCGATCATATGGCCAAGCCGGCGATTGCGGGCGGCGAAATCGAGCAGTGGGCGCAGGCCATGAAGGAAATCTCTGCGGCGCGGAATGTATGGTGTAAGTTATCGGGGTTGGTGACGGAGGCAGATCGGGCAAGTTGGCGCATTGAAGATTTCGCTCCGTACGTCGACAAGGTGCTGGAATACTTTGGCCCGCGGCGAATCATGTTTGGCAGCGACTGGCCCGTATGTTTGTTAGCTGCTTCGTATGAACGAGTGGTCGAGACGTTTCAGACTTTACTGTGCGATCTAAGCGACCAGGATCGAGAATTGATTTTTTCGAAGAATGTGATTGAGTTTTATCGCATCGAAGAGGCTTCACTGGCGGTGTAGCCGAACATGGCCCGAACTTATTTCATAACCGGCGCGCAAGGCTGCATCGGCTCGTGGATTGTGAAGGCGCTGGTCGAGCGCGGAGACACGCCCGTTGTCTTCGATCGCAGCGAAGACGCGCGGCGTCTCGCAGCGATCATAGAGCCGTCAGACATGCAACGCGTCCACTTCATCGCAGGCGATATTACCGATGTCAGCGCAGTGCGTTCCGCTCTCGAGCAATCAGGCGCCCGGCACATCATTCATCTGGCGGGCTTACAAGTGCCGGCCTGCAAAGCCGATCCGGTAGCCGGGGCTTTCGTAAACGTGATTGGAACGCTAAATGTTTTTGAGGCAGCGAAGACGGTTGTCGCTGAACGCCTGGTCTATGCCAGTTCGGCGGCGGTCTTCGGCGCGGCCGGTATCGATCAGCCAGTTAATGAAAACGCGGCGACTGAGCCGCAGACGCACTACGGCGTTTTCAAGCGCACTAACGAAGGTAATGCGCGCGTTTATTTTCAGGATCATGGGCTGAATAGCGTCGGACTCAGACCACTGACGGTCTATGGAGTAAATCGCGACTCCGGCCTGACAAGTGATCCGACGAAAGCGATGAAAGCCGCCGTGCTCGGGCTGCCATTTCAGATTCGCTTCAGTGGCGCGACTGATTTTCAATATGCGGAAGATACGGCCGCAGCGTTTATCGCATGCGCTGATCGATCGCCCCACGGCGCTCACGTTTTTAATCTCCACGGCGAGACAGTAGAAGTGAAAAGAATCGCAGAAGTTATCAACCTACTGGCGGGCTGCGACCTCGCTAGCTTTGATGGTCCGCCGATTCCCATCGCACCATCGCTTGATGATTCGGCGATTAAAGAAGCAATCGGCGATTTGCCTTCGACTCCACTCAACATCGGCGTTGCGCAAACGATGCGCCGGTTCCGAGAGTTGCACCAGGCGGGCCGGTTGGAGACGAGCGATATCGATGCCGAGATGTCCGCAAGGGAGAAAAGCGCTTGAGCACTTCGATCGAAACATTTGAGCATTCGGTGCCGCTCGCCGAAAAGCGCGCGACGATGAGAGCCGGCGTTCTCTGCGGCGTCGAACGAGTTGAAGTGCGCGACGTTCCTTTGCCCGTGGCAGCGCCCCATGAAGTAGTGGTCCGAGTGTCCGCGGTGGGCCTTTGCGGCACCGATGCTCACATCTTCGCCGGGCACGCCAACTACAACACTGATGAATATGGTCAACCTATTCCGTTTGAGATCGTTCCCCAAATTCTTGGTCACGAAATCAGTGGTTGCGTCGAAGAACTCGGCAGGGAAGTGAAAGATCTTGCGGTGGGCGATCGCGTCGTGATCGATCAAGGATTGAATTGCGTCAGCCTGCGTCGTCCGACGCTTTGCGAGTATTGCCGCACGGGTGATTCACATCAATGTGAGTTCTACGCCGAGCATGGCATCACCGGATTGCCTGGGGGCCTGGCTGATTTCATCGCCGTGCCGGCGGTTAACGCTATTCCAATCCGCAGCGATCTCGATCTGACTTTGGCGGCCCTGGCTGAGCCGCTGGGTTGTGTTATTCATGCCTGCGATTCCGCCGCACGAGCGCAAGCGCGTTATCACTTAAACGGAAACTCCAGCGGGCGTTCCATCGAGTCGGTACTCGTCTGCGGCGCCGGTCCGGCCGGCCTGATGTTCGTTCAGTATCTCAGACGTGTCCTCGGCTATGACGGATTGCTGCTGGTCAGTGAACCGAATCGCGATAAACGGAATCTGTCGTCGCAAATCGGAGCGGACCACGTCATCGATCCCGGCGATCGCGACGCAGTCGAGGCCGTGCACGATTACACCCAGGGAAAAGGAGTCGACTACTTGATCGAAGCGTCGGGCGCCGGCCGCGTGCTCGCATTCATCCCCGGACTGATTAGAAAGCAAGCGACCATCTTGCTTTATGGACATGGTCACGCCGGCGTCGATCTCAGCGTGCTTAATAACCTGATGTTCCGCGAGCCGACGCTGGTCACACCCGTCGGAGCATCGGGTGGGTTTGAATCTGATGGTCGACCGTCCGCTTACCTCCGCGCGCTAAATCTTATCGAGCAAAAGCGGATCGAGGTCGTCCCCCTCATCACTCATCGTTACACTTCGCTGGAGTCAGTGCAGACCGCCTTGGCCAACGATATCCACACGCCGGTTTATATCAAGGGAGTGGTTACCCTCTGACATTGCCGATTTGCGATTGCCGATTGCCGATTGATAGTTATACTCCCGATAGCCGGTATTGCTTACGAACTAGTCCGTCGAAAAACGCGAGCGTGATGCTTCATCGTAATCGGCAATCGGCAATCGCAAATCGACAATCGCCCATTAAGGTCGGATTGTTTGTGACCTGCATCGTTGACCAGATGTGGACCAGCATCGGCACTGCGACGGTAGAAGTCTTGCGCCGGGCCGGATGCGAAGTTGAATTTGATCAGCGGCAGACTTGCTGCGGACAACCGGCTTTCAATACCGGTTATCGCGTCGAGGCGCGACGCGTCGCGCAACGTTTCATCGAGCTGTGCGAACAGAGCGACGCTGGATTCATCGTGAGTCCATCGGGATCATGCACAGCGATGGTCCATCATTATCAGACTCTCTTAGCAGATGATGTAAACTGGCGCGCCCGCGCAGGCGCCGTTGCTGCGCGCACGTTTGAATTGAGTACGTTTCTCGTGCGCGTGCTGACGGTGACGAACGTGGGTGGCCGCTTTCGCGGACGCGTGACCTGGCACGACGCGTGTCATGGATTACGCGACTTGGGAGTGCGGGATGAACCGCGCGCCTTGATTGGCAACGTGCGCGAAACAGAGTTAGTCGAGTTGCAAAATGCTGATGCGTGTTGCGGCTTCGGCGGCACGTTTTCAGTTAAGTATCCCGAAATATCAGCAGCGATCATCGATCAAAAGATCGAGGCGATTGAAGGTGCGGGAATCGATGCAGTCGTTTCCGGAGATGCGAGCTGCCTGATGCAGATCGGCGGCCGACTTTCGCGACTCGGATCGAAGGTGCGCGTGATGCACCTGGCGGAACTGCTCGCGAGCCAGTAATTGCCACGGAGGCACAGAGACCAGGGGGATGCATAAGAGG
>DASQYL010000521.1:0-6526 GCA_035639235.1 Pyrinomonadaceae bacterium
CGCAGATGTTCCTTCTTCCCGGCAAACATTTCGTCGACGTACTTCTCGGCAGCTTTCAGATACGCATCGGGATCGCCTGACTCCTCGCCCTTGCCGACGGAACGTTCTGCCAGCCACCAGGCGCTGTTCGTTCCGAGGCCATGTTCCTGCTTCAACCATTCCCGGCGCGCCGCTTCGGTTGGCGGCCCGTCTTTCTTGATTAACTCGCTCCATTCATCAAGCGAACGGCCCGTCTTCTGTTTGAGTTCAGCGATCCACTTCTGCGTCATTAAAACGCCGGGATGAACGCCATAGATCGATTTACGTTTCGTCGCTTTCTTTGCCATCGTGATGCGCTCCAGCGAGTGAAAGAATCCGCAGATTACGCAGATAGAGAAATATTTCTGCGGCTATCTGAATTTCATCTGCGTAATCTGCGGAGGCTTCCGCTTTGCACTAGGAAGCGGCTTCAGCTTTCGCGTCCTGACCCAGGCTGAACCAATTTCCCGAATTATCTTTCATGACGGTGGCCGTGCCCCACGATTGCACTGACGGCGGGCCTTTGAATTCGACGCCGCGCGCCTTCAGGTCCTCGTAGGTTTTGTAAATATCGTCCGATTCAAACACGCCGCCGCCCAGCATGCCCTTGTCGATCAGCTTGCGCAACATCGCGGAAGAATCTTCGTCGAGCATCATGCCCGGATTCGGTTCCATAAGGATGATTTCAAAACCCGGTTGCGTGGGAATGCGCATGGTCAACCAACGAAAATCTTCACCAATCTTCGCGTCGGTGTCGACTTCGAAACCAAGCTTGTCGCGATAAAACTCGAGCGCTTCCTGTTGGTTCTTGACCCAAACCAAAACATGAGACATTCGCGTAATCATATTGAATCATCCTCCTGTCGTCAGTCATGGCACAGAAGCATAGGACTATTATCGCAGGATTGCTTCTCGAAAATTGCTTTATGTCCGACAAACTTCAGTTTGTCTGTGGCGACAAGCTCAAGATCATCGGACTTGCAGCCCGTACATCATGGCAAAACAGCCGTGGACTTTGCCGATCGATTCTCGTTGCCGGCGCCGATAGTTGACGGGCGAGTCACCGACGCATTTGTGGAACAGCGCGCTGAACGACCCGACGCTTTGAAAGCCAACTTCGAAACACACGTCGGTGACGCTGAGGCTGTGTACGCGCAGCAACTCTTTCGCTTTGTCGATGCGGCGCTTGATCAGGTATTGCCGCGGTGTAGTCTCGAACGTGTCGCGAAACAAACGCAGAAAATGATATTGGGAAAGGCAGGCTTGCCTGGAAATTTCGTTGAGCTTGAGCGGCTGATCGTAGCACTCGTCGATAAAGCGGCGCGCGCGCCAGAGACGTTCGCGCAGGTCCGAATTTACGAGTCGGGCTTTGATCCTATCGTCCGTCATCGAGTGGAACGAATTCTAATGTCAGATGCCGCAAAGCGAAAGTGTCGAAGGCTCGGAGGTGAAGGAGGGCAATGTGCGCTGACACCTACCGTCCTGGGTTGTACCAATAACGATTTGCCAATTCTTCATCGTGCCAGTTCCAGGTTACAAGACTTTTTACTACATGGGCTAGCATCCCGAAGTAATGCCAATCGCCGAACTGATCGAATTTGCGGGTGGAGGCGAGCGCCTTTACCCAAGGTATGCGAACGAGGCGTTGTCCGCGACGCCGACCAAGACGTCGCAATGCCAAGGGAAACTTAACGTCTTCGGCATACAGTCGCGTCTCGTCATAACCACCGATCGCCTCAAAGTCTTCACGCCGGCAAAATGAGAGGCCAATATCAAGTCGGGTCACAAGAACCAGCGACATGCACATGCAGTATGTGACCAGCAGCGCAAACGATCTTCGTTCCAATCTGCATCCCGTAACGCCCCACACATAGCGACCGGTATTCATGACGCGATCTATTTCGTTAAAGGTCTCAGGATGAATTGCCGAATCAGCATCGATGAAGCAAATAATCTCTCCGCCCGCCAAGCGGGCGCCACCATTTCGTGCGGCCGCAATGCATCGCTTCGCAACATGGACCACGCGCGCGCCGTTTGCGAACGCAACCTCGCTGGTGCGATCGGTTGAATCGTTGTCGGCGACGATTGCTTCGATCTGATCGCTTCCGCCTGAATAGTTGTGTCGCGCGACTTCGATTGAATCAAGCAATCGCGGCAAGTATCGCTCTTCGTTGTAAGCGGGGATGACGACCGAGAATCTCATCTTTCGGAGTACTGCCTTCAGGCGGGATCTTGAGAACGCCGCCTAAAGGCGGATTCCAAACAGACTTTAGCTTAGATCAATCAGCCAGGCGTCCGCCAGATTTTTCTCGATGATCTGGCGCGCCAGATTCGTCCATCTCTTTACCTGATCCAGTAATGGCCCGTCGGACGAGATGACGATGTGATCTGATTCGGCAATGATTCTGTCGGGATTGAACGCTAATTCGACCGACCAATCCCAACCGCGTTCGGCTGCCAGACACCGAATCTTCTGAGCCAGCCGGCCGCTGTTTGAAACCGGCCGATCCAACATCCAAACAACCGAAGCTGCGCTAAATTCTGCGAGTGCGCTTCCAATCATCACAATGGAGGATTCAGTTTCTTCGACCGAACGGTACGATCCATGGATACTCGAAAGATCTCGAATGCAGCCGTCGCGGCCTCGCAGCAGGACGCCGCCGCTGAGCGCCGCCTCGATCGTAATGATGATATTGAAACCATCGATGATGCAACTGCCGTCGTGAAGCCGTTGCAGATCGAGACGGGTCGCCGCCCGCCGCTTCCTGCTTTGGTCGGAGCAAGCCGCTCGTGAGACAGCCAAGCGCTGACGCTCAGTCAAGCCGTGACGATCGCCAACCAGCTTGAGTGCGGCCTTGATCGAATATTCACGCGTCAACAGCCACGACAATTCGCTGACCGCCGCGCGCAGCGCGGGTAATTGATCCTCGGCGAACAGCTTTCGATCTTCGGGATGCGGGCCGCGATGTTTGCGAGCGTCCGGCATGACTCGGGAATATTATCTTGCCTGTTATTATTTCTGTTAGACTACCAGCAATGGACAAAGTCGAATACACCGAAGCGGAGCGTTGGCTGATCGAACCGAAGCCCGGAACCGCCGCCGCGCGTGCACGAGACATTGGTGTCGATTTGTCGCTTACGGTAAGTAATCTTCGATTGACTCCGGAAGAACGAGTCAGGCAGCTCGATAAGTACCAATCTGATATGAGGGAATTGCGCAAAGCCGTCATCGCCGCGAAACAAAATGTACGACATCGAGCGCGAACTAAAACTTCTCGCTGACTACCGGATCGACTGTGTCATCATTGGCGGAATTGCGGCACGCGCGCACGGCTCTTCTCATGAGACGAACGACCTCGATGTCTGTTACGCTCGTGATTCCGAGAATCTAAATAAGCTGGCGGCAGCTCTCATCTCCGTGCACGCCGGCTTACGGGGCGCACCGAAGAATCTTACGTTCCGTCTCGACCCTGAGACGTTGCGCCGCGGACTAAATTGTACGTTCGAGACTGATATTGGCCCGTTGGACCTATTGGGCGAAGTACGCGGAGTTGGGTTTTATGAACATTGCTTAGAAGACAGTATTAGGATTGAAATGTTTGGCGAAGCCTTCAATATTCTCGCTTTGGACAACTGATTGTCGCGAAACGCACTGCCGGTCGCGTGAAAGATCTTGCAATGCTGGCGGAACTCGAAGCCATCCTGGAGTACGAGAAAGTTAACGAGCCCTCTTCAGAAGAAAACGATGACGATGACGGCGAAGATGAGTGTTAAAGCGTTGAGACTAATTCCCGGCACAATCTTGTTGCTGGCTACGCTATTGGGTCAGTCTCAATCGCAAACCGAAAAGAAACCGATGCTTTCATTAACCCAGAGCCAGGCATCGCATTTCGCCTCGCTCGCGCTGAAATGCATTCAGAAGGAGTATCCCAACAAACCCGATCACACGATCAACGACAAAGACGACGTGCGCAGCCCGCGCGAGATGCATCCGGCGTTTTATGGATGTCTCGATTGGCATTCGACGGTGCACGGGCATTGGATGCTGGTCCATCTCTTGAAGCTTTTTCCGAATTTGCCGGAAGCAAAGCAGATTCGCGCGGCGCTCGGTGCAAACCTCAGCGAGAAGAATATTGCCGGCGAAGTTGCTTATCTAAAACAACCGGGTCGCGCTTCGTTCGAACGCACGTATGGTTGGGCGTGGTTTCTGAAACTGGCCGAAGAACTGCGTGGTTGGAACGATGAAGACGGACGCCGCTGGTCAAAAAATCTGCAGCCGTTGGCGGATGCCTTCGTCGAAAAGTATCTCGCGTTTCTGCCGAAGCAGAATTATCCGATTCGCACCGGAGTGCATCCGAACACGGCGTTTGGTCTCGCCTTCGCGCTCGATTACGCACGCGCAGTTAACGATAAGAGATTAGAATCGCTGATTGTCGAACGCGCCCAGACTTACTACGGTCATGACGAGGTCTATCCGGCATCGTGGGAACCTGGTGGCGAAGATTTCTTCTCACCGGCGCTAATGGAAGCTGATTTAATGCGGCGCGTGTTGAACCCACGTGAGTTCGCGTTGTGGTTTCATAAATTCCTTCCTGACGGCGCTCGAGTGGGGCGACGCTCTTTATTCGAACCGGCGCTTGTCACCGATCGGACGGATCCGAAATTGGTTCATCTCGACGGCTTGAACCTCAGCCGCGCGTGGTGCATGAGAAGCATCGCTGCTGCATTACCCGCTAACGATCCGGTGCGGCGCATCCTTGCTCAATCGTCGGTCGCTCACGCCAACGCCGCATTGCCTTACATCGCCAGCGGCAACTACGAAGGCGAGCACTGGCTGGCATCGTTTGCGGTGTACCTGCTGACGACGCCGCAGCCTAGCTGAAATCAGCTACTCGATTCCGAGATTCTCAACTCCGCAGTTTATAATTCCGGGAGAGGAAACATGATTTACAACAGCGTGGACGACGTCTTCATGGAAAATGAAGAAGTGCGACGCAGGCTGTTTGCGGCGGTCGACGGCGCAGGTGACGGGCAGGCGCGTGCGGCCGAAGGCGGCTGGTCGATCGCGGAGATTGTCGAGCATCTTTCGATCGCGGAGGCGGGCATGACGCGCGCAATCGAGGCGCTGCTGAACGCACCGTCGCAGGGTGATAGTGAACGAAGCGCGTCTCACTCCTTCGCGCCATTCTCGCTCGACGAACAGGCTGAGCAGGCGCGCGGCAAGATCGAAGCGCCGGAGTTCCTGCGCCCAACCGGGCTCAGGCTCTCGGAGGGGCTCGCGCGGCTGAAAGAATCTCGCGCCGCGCTCCGGGCCTTTCGTCCGCGCTTCGAATCAGCTGACTATTCACGACAGCGCTTGCATCCCGCATTTGGCCCTCTGAACGCGGCCCAGTGGCTCGCCTTTGTCGGCATGCATGAGGCGAGGCATCTGCGGCAGATCGAGCGGATACTAAGAGAACATCAAGTGCTATAAAGTTAAATTATCTGGAGTCATTAATGTCTGATATTCCAATCGAAAATAAGATCAAATTCCGCGGCCGCATTCTTTTTCTTACCGAAGACACCTCATTAATACGAAGACAACTGGAAGCATCCGGCGATGAAGCTCAGACGATCGAAGACGAACTGGCGCAGCGGCTCGCGCATGACGACCTGCCGTTGATGAGCAATATTTCTACTGACGAAATTACGCCGGGCTGGGTTTGTTTTTATTACGACGAGACGCTCTCGCAGTATGTGTACGTTGGCATGCGCGACAGCGCCGTAAAGAAAGATGAAGTGAAGAACGGCGGGTTTTCAGTGGTCGTTTCGGGTCTGTCGAAAGGCTGCGGCTCATCGCGCGAGACAGCCCCGTATGCCGAGAAGTGGGCCGGGATTCAACTGGTGATTGCGAAGAGCATTGAGAAAATTTACGGACAGAATTCGCAGAACATTGGGTTGTTGACTTCGACGGATTTTGGATTGATTGAACGCATCAGACGCGGTGAAGAAATCGCCCTCGATGAATTCACCAAAGGACTCGATCTCATTTCTCAAGACATAGTCGAGTATGGCGGGTTGTTCAATTACAACAAGGCGCGCCTGGCCGGTGAAATAGCGCCCCCGGCGCTGGAACCAGAGCCACCTGCGTCAGCGGGTGGGTCAGTGCGCGAGCAAGATGCTCGCGGCCCGCAGGCAGGGATGCCTGCGCCCCGAGGTCGCCCGATGAACATTGTCGAGAAGATCATTGCGCGCCACGCGTTCGTCAAAGCCGGAACCATCGGCGTCGCATCGGTAAAACCGGGCGATGCTTTGTTCGCCGTCGCCGACGTACGTTTCTCGCATGAGTACGTCACGCCAATGGCTGCATCCCTTTTCACTCAAGCGCTCGGCAGTGACGCTAAGATTAACGAACCTCAATCTGTCTTCGCATTTCGCGATCACCTGACTTTTCTCAGCAAGGTGATGTCGCCGAAGCATCGCGAAATGGGACTGCTCGAAAAGGCGGAAGGTCTCGCGAGTACGCAAG
>DASQYL010000522.1:0-4945 GCA_035639235.1 Pyrinomonadaceae bacterium
TCTATCTGCGTTAATCCGCGGCTAATTTTCTCGCGTCGGCGGCCGTGCCTGACGGTTGGGCTTCCGACACGTCTAACGGTTCAACAGCTTCCATCCCGACGGCAAGACGGCGGCTGCCGCACAAATCTTAATTGCTTCGCCTGGGGTGAACTTAAGCACAGTTTCGAACACTGTCAGCTCTGGCGAAGTACGCATGACAAGCGAAAACCAAAGCCAACCGGCAATCATAATGACGGTAGATCCGATTGCCATCGCCGCAACCGCTGAAAAAAACCTTCGATCCCACTCGTGTTCGGCGAACGCCCCGGTGATAAAAGCCGCCGCCGGAAATGCAATCAGATAACCGGCGGTCGGTCCGGTTAAATGCCAAAGCCCTCCACTGCCGCCGGCGAAAAACGGCAGACCGCCGGCGCCCTCGATCAGATAAACAATCATCGTGATCGCGCCCAGTCTCGATCCCAGTAGTGCTCCGGTTAAGACGACCGCGAAAGTTTGCGCGGTGAAGGGAACCACGCCGACCGGGATCACGATCTGCGCCGACAGCGCGGTGAGCAGGCTGAATCCGATTACCAGGCCGACTTGTCTGACGAAGTCGAGCGGCGCCAAAGCCACTTCCAACAGCGTTTCATTTTTGGCAATTGCGTTCATAGTTTCTTTTCGGAGTGCGCCGGCTTGACGGCGCTTGTTTCATGTTTCCTTCCTTCTCGCACGCTTCGTTGTTTATGAGAATCTGACCACGCGGCGTCAAGCCGCCGCACTCGAAATTCACGGTCGTACAGACAGCACGGGACATGGCGCGTTGCGAATAATAAACTCCGCCGTGTCCGTGAAATTCGGCGCGCCACCTGAGCCGATTCCGGTCGTGATGGCGATCAAATCCGCTTTGTGACGCCCCGCGTATTCAATCACTTCTTCGCCCACGCCGCCGTGCAATCGTTTGAAATTTTCACACTTGCAATCGATATCGGCAAAGAACCGATCGACGATCGACTTGCCGGCGTCGGCGGGCTCCTCGTCGCCTTCATTGAAGACGCACAGCGTCTCTAAGTCTGCTTTTGTTTTGGTCGCCAGCGATGCGGCGATGGGCAGAATATTTTTTGATTCTTCCGCCAGATCGGTCACGAACAGAATCCGTTTGAAGCGATCGATCGGGCGGGTCGTGCGCCGCGGACCATACAAGCGCGCGATGATGGTCGGGATTTTCGAATCGCGAGCGACTTGTTCGGCGACGCTGCGGCCCAGAAAAAACTGCGCGACGTCCGAGCGGCCATGCGAAGCCATTACAATCAGATCGCAGGTCCGGGCTTCCGCCTGTTTCATTATTACTTGCGCTGGATCATCGCCGTCTTTGGGCACGATGGTTTCGATCACGCGTACCGATGAAGACCCGGTGGGGTGGGCCGGGAATTCGTAACGAGATGTTTCCGTGATATGAGGGTCCCCTCCGTGCGCAATGTGAATCGACTGCACGATCGCGTCGTATTGCGCGGCCACCGCGAGCGCGAGCGGAAACGCGCTGTTCGCGACAGCAGAGAAATCAGTCGGAAAAAGAATCGCGCGAATCATGAAAAGTAGCTGAATTCTCATCGCCTCGTAGAGGCGAGATGTTTATAGCTTCCAGGTACCCTTTGAAATCCCGCTCCGCAGGAGCGGAATGTCAGTACAATTGCGCTCCTACGGAGCGCCGGAATCGAAAGCGTGGCCGCAATCTATAAACATTAAGCTCCTACGGAGCTTCACAGAAAAATTGCTGCCCCGGACGCGCACTTCTGACACGAATGAATCTTACTTGAGTCAACTCGTACCGGTCTATCGTTCCGCGTGAATCCGCATGCCGTGGAACGAGCGCACCACAAAGAATGCGGCAATCAAAAAGAACACCGCCGACAGAATCCGCGCGAGCGTCGGTCCCTTCTGATTCGTAAGACTGACCGCCAGTTCAACGGCCAACAGTCCAAACAGCGTCGTGAATTTGATGACCGGATTCATTGCGACCGACGAAGTGTCTTTGAAAGGATCGCCAACCGTATCGCCAACGACTGTCGCATCGTGCAGCGGCGTGCCTTTCTGCTTCATATCAACCTCGACAACTTTTTTCGCGTTGTCCCACGAGCCGCCGGCGTTGGCCATGAAGATTGCCTGATACAAACCAAAGATGGCGATGGAAATCAGGTAGCCGATGAAGAAGAAGGGCTCGAGAAACGCAAAAGCCAACGTCGAGAAGAACACGCCGAGAAAAATATTGAACATGCCTTTCTGCGCGTACTTGGTACAGATTTCCACCACTCGTTTGCTGTCAGTAACGGATGCCTTTTCGACGCCTTCGAGTTTAATGTTCGCTTTGATGAATTCGACGGCGCGATAGGCGCCGGTGGTTACCGCTTGAGTCGAAGCGCCGGTGAACCAGTAGATGATGGCGCCGCCGGTGATCAGTCCAAGTACGAAAGGAGCATGCAGCAACGAGAGACTTTCAGTATTGCGCGTCAGACCTTCGGTCAACGCCATGATGATCGAAAAGATCATCGTCGTCGCGCCGACTACCGCAGTGCCGATCAATACCGGTTTCGCAGTGGCTTTGAAGGTGTTGCCGGCGCCGTCGTTTTCTTCCAACAGGTGTTTAGCACGCTCGAAGACGACCGTGACGTTGTGATCCTGCTTCAGCTCTTCAACGATGTTTGGTTGATGTTCGATTAAAGATAATTCGTAAACTGATTGAGCATTGTCGGTTACGGGTCCATAAGAATCGACCGCGATAGTCACCGGACCCATGCCGAGAAATCCGAAAGCCACCAGACCGAACGCGAACACGGCGGGCGCCGCCATCAGCGTGCCGAGCCCCAGCGTACTGATAATGAATGCCAGGCCCATCAAACCGACGATGCTGATGCCGAGCCAGTAAGCCGAGAAGTTGCCCGCGACGAATCCCGACAAGATGCCGAGTGATGCGCCACCTTCTTCGGCCGACTTGACGACTTCCTGCACGTGCTTCGAATCGGTTGAGGTGAAAATCTTGACGAGTTCGGGGATGATCGCGCCAGCCAGCGTGCCGCACGAAATGATTGTCGCCAGCTTCCACCAGAGTGTGCCGTCGCCGCTGAGCACTGGAATGATTAAATACGAAACGACATAGGTCAACACGATCGAAACGATCGAGGTGATCCAAACTAATGAAGTCAGCGGCGCTTCGAAATTCATGTCGCCCGCGTTCCCGTAGCGTGCTTTGGCAATCGCCGCGTTGACGAAATATGAAGCGGCGCTACTGACGAGCATCATGATGCGCATCACAAAAATCCAGACCAGCAATTGAATCTGAATCCGCGGATTGGAAACGGCCAGGAGAATGAAAGTGATCAGCGCCACGCCGGTGACGCCGTAAGTTTCAAATCCGTCTGCGCTCGGTCCGACTGAATCGCCGGCGTTATCGCCGGTGCAGTCCGCGATCACGCCGGGGTTGCGCGCGTCGTCTTCCTTGATCTTGAAGACGATCTTCATCAGGTCCGAACCAATGTCGGCGATCTTGGTGAAGATGCCGCCCGCGATCCGCAGCGCTGCGGCGCCGAGCGACTCGCCGATAGCGAATCCAATGAAGCACGGGCCGGCGTAGTCGCCGGGAATGAACAGCAGTATGAAGAGCATGATCAGCAACTCGACGCTGATTAGCATCATGCCGATGCTCATGCCGGCTTTGAGGGGAATCGCGTAAATCGGGTAAGGCTTGCCGCCCAAGCTGGCGAACGCCGTGCGCGAATTTGCAAACGTGTTGACGCGAATGCCAAACCAGGCGACGCCGTAACTGCCGGCAATGCCCACCAAACTGAAGAACAGGATAATCGGCAACGTGACGGCGAGCGGCTTATCCGGCACGGGAGCGAGCACGCCGAAATACAATACGATGATGATTGCGATGAAGACCCAGAGCACCAGAATGAACTTGCCTTGCGTGATGAGATAAGTTTTGCAGGTTTCGTAAATCAGCTCGGAAATTTCTTTCATCGAACGATGCACCGGCAGGTTCTTCAACTGCACGAAGATGACGAGGCCGAACAGCAACCCGAGGAAACAGAAGACGAGTCCGATGAGCAAGAGCTTGTGACCATCGAGACCGAGAAAAGTAACGTTTGATAAATCGGGAAGCTTCAGCGCCGCCTCGCCGCCTTCACGTCCGACGGCAAACGTTGGCGGAGCGCCGATCGCGACGCCGATGAGGATGGATAAAATTGTAAATACGCGGCGACCCAGCGCCGTCGCAAAGTTCGACGTTAAACTCACTATGAAGAGAATCCTTTCAGTTGCTTCTTAAGAAGGGAATAAAGCCCGTTTGAAAAGCTGGATATTATCGCTGATTTGTGAGGGAAGTGTCCACAGGAGCGAGGAGATCATGCTTCTGCCAGCGCCGCTTCCGCGGTTATCTCTGGCCGTTTGCGTCCGCCAATCCATCTGCGGACTGAATCAACAAGGACGATTACCGCGGCGATCATAATCAACATCGTGAGTGAGGTGTTGACGTAGCCCTGCACGGTCGTCGCCGGATTGAAAGTCTGCGGCCAAAAGATATCGCGAATCGATTGGTAGCCCGCGACCAGAGTCGTCGTGGCGACAAACGAGAGCGGCACGAGTGTGACCCAACTGTATTTCGCTTTGCCCAAATTAATCACGACAGTGGTCGCGACACACAAAGCGACGGCGGCGAGCAGTTGATTGGCGATGCCGAACATCGGCCATATCGTTGAGATGGACCCACTCCAGATGAAACCGGTCCAGGCCGCTACAATCGCGGCACTCGTCACAATCGATCCGGGCAGCCAATTAGGTTCTTCCAATTTCCGATAGAAGCGTCCGCCAAATTCTCCCAAGAGGAATCGCGCGACGCGCGTACCCGCATCGATCGTCGTGAGGATGAATAAAGCTTCGAACATGATCGCGAAGTGATACCAGTACTTCATCA
>DASQYL010000523.1:0-2769 GCA_035639235.1 Pyrinomonadaceae bacterium
CGTGATTTCAATTTCAGCCATTTGTACCGAACGCTGTTTGCGTCGGCGGGTGGTGATCCCTACGCCGGCAAACACCAGAGCGGCGGCGATTGCGGTGCGCATGGTAAACGCTTCACCTAAGAGCGCGGGCGCCGCCAGAAATGCGATCAGCGGTTGTAAATAAATGTAAACCGCCACCGTGCTGGGCGCCACCTCTTTCAACGCCGCGCTCAACAGATAATAAGCAACAACAGTCGGAACTGCTACGATGTAAGCGATTGACAGCCAGGCGCGGGCATCGATCACGACGACCGATACCTGTCGCAAAGAGATCGCGCCGACGACCACTGTGGGGAGTGTAGCAATGATGAATATCCATGTAACCGTCGGCAATGCTCCATACTTCTCGACGAGCGGTTTCGAGATCGCAATGTAACAGCCGTAGATAAGTGCGCTTCCGAGAATAAAGAGATCGCCGAGGCGGGAGCCGGCGGCAACATCAGCGCGTGATGGACCAATCAAATAGAAAACGCCAGCCGCCGCCAAAACGATTCCCAACGCCCGCCCGAATGAGGGACGGTCTGTGCCCGCAATGCTCCCAATTATCAGCGTGAATATTGGCATCGTAGTGGTAATCAGCACCGAGTTTATGACGGTTGTGTGAGACAGGCCCGTCACAAAGAACCATTGATTTAACACGATGCCGCAAACGCTTGACGCGAATAGCAAAGGCCAGTCGCGTCGGGCGATCGGTTTAATATTTCCGGTAAGCTGACCGATGAGGGCGAACGCCGCCGCAGCTAACGCAACCCGAATTGCCGAAAGAGCGAAAGGAGTGATTTCGCGGAGGGCAATCTTTCCAGCAATGCCCCAAGTCCCAAATATAATTTGTACTGCGAGGAGTTCCAGATGTGGCTTGACAGAGAAACTTCGTTTGTCTTTCATCGGCGAATGGCGAACACAAAAAAAGATCGGCGGCCCGATCTCAGAACAGTCCCCCGTGTTTCATAACGAAGTCAATCAAGGAAAAGATAGAGCGGATTCTCCATGATCTGTTTGAACGTTTGCAGGAACTTGGCCCCGGTTGCTCCGTCGATTACGCGATGATCGCACGACATGGTGACGCGCATAGTTTGACGCACCGCAACCTCACCATCTCGCACCACTGGCTTAGACGCCATCGCGCCGATGGCGAGAATTGCGCCTTCGGGCGGATTAATCACGGCAGTGAATTCCTCGATGCCAAACATGCCGAGATTGCTGATCGAGAAAGTTGCGCCGGTATATTCTTCCGGTTTGAGTTTGCGCGCGCGCGCGCGATCGGCCAACTCGCGGACTTCAGTAGCGATGTCGATCAGCGATTTCAACTCTGCGGCGCGCACTACGGGTGTGATCAACCCATTCTCAGTGGCGACGGCAACTCCGATGTCGGCATGTTCGTAATAGCGAATCGTCTTGTCCTGAAAAGAAGCATTCACTTGCGGATGCTGACTTAAGCTAACGGCAGCAACTTTGATGATCAGATCGTTAATGCTGAGTTTCAGATCGGGATAGAGTTCGTTGATGGAGTGGCGCGTATCGGCGGCGCGCTCCATATCGATCTCACTGGTAAGAAAGAAGTGCGGCACCGGACCAAGCGAAGTAACCAGACGCCGCGCGATGGTGCGGCGCATCTCGCTCACGGGCTCGTCACGATAAGCCGATGGTCCATAGACGGCGCCTTGTTCCGCTTTTCGTGGCAGGGGAAGTTTGCCGGCGGCTGATTTTGCCGGAGCCGCTTTCTGTTTGTCGCTGAGGGCCGATTCGATGTCACGTTTCACGATGCGGCCGCCCGGTCCGCTGCCTTGAATGGTTTTGAAATCGATGCCGGCTTCGCTGGCCATGCGCGCTGCGATCGGCGAAATTAGCACGCGTCCGGCTGCTGCAGTCCGCTGACCGTTACCGCTGATCTTTGGGCTGGCTCTCGGGGGTTCGGTTTCAATCGTCTGTGCTGCGACGGCGGGCGCATTATCAGATTCAGGCGTTTCCTTAGCAGGAGTCTCAGCTTTCGCGGGTTTTGTTTGGCTCGCGGCGTTAAGGAATTGAGAAATGTCTTCATCAGGTTCGCCGATAATCGCGATCGGTTGGCCGAGCGGCGCGCTTTCGCCTTCGTTAATCAGGATCTTGCGCAGCACGCCGTTCGATAGCGCCTGCATTTCCATCGTCGCTTTGTCGGTGTCGATCTCTGCCAGGGGCTCGCCCATCGAAACCTTGTCACCCTCTTTCTTGAGCCAACGCGAAAGCTGACCCTCTTCCATCGTGGGCGACAGTTTCGGCATGACGACTTGAGTGGCCATATCAGTGAGCAGTTTGGAGTAAGCAGTGAGCAGTGAACATCAGATGTAAGAAACTTCCTTGACCGCGGCAACAATCTTCGCGACATCGGGAATGGCCAGCTGCTCGAGATTTTTCGCGTAGGGCATCGGCACATCGGCGCCGGAAATGCGTTTCACCGGCGCGTCCAAATAATCAAAAGCTTGTTCGGTAATTTCGGCGCAAATCTCCGCGCCGACGCTGGCGAATGGATGCGATTCTTCCGCGACCACAGCGCGGTTAGTCTTCTTTACTGATTCAATAATCGTCGTGATGTCGAGCGGACGAATGGTGCGTGGATCGATCACTTCGCACGAGATGCCTTCCTTCTCGAGTTGTTCGGCAGCCTGCAAAGCGAGCGGCACCATCAACGAGCGCGCGACGATCGTTGCATCGGTCCCTTCGCGCTTGATATCGGCGGCACCCAGCGGAATAGTG
>DASQYL010000524.1:0-13199 GCA_035639235.1 Pyrinomonadaceae bacterium
CTGTTCGTCGCATCGTCAGTCGCCGTGAAGGTACGCGTTATGATGTACGGGTTGGTGCTGTTGCCGACGCCATTGTTATTTGTCTCGACAACCGTGACGTTTGGAACATCGCAATTATCAGAGGCTGTTGCTTGCGAAGGATCGACCGCGGGCACCTGGCTCTTGCACTCATATCCCGCATCCGGGGGCGCAGTGATAGATGGCTGCTGCGCGTCCTTGACCGTGATCTTGAAGCTGCACGTCGCGCCCAGCGTGCTACTGCACTTCACGGTTGTCTCGCCCACCGGGAAGAAGTCTCCCGATGAATGATCGCACGTGATGGTGCCGCATGAATCACCCGTAGGCGGATCGAATGTAACCTTTGCGCCGCACTGATCAGCATCATTGTCGACGCTAATATCGGTTGCACAGCTAAGTGTGCAGAGCGGTTGCAGTTCAAAGGCGCCGATGTCGGTGCCGTCGCTCGTCGCCGCATTGGTTGTACCGGGATCGTCGTACGTGCGCGCCATTCCTCTTTGATCCTTGAGGGCTCCCGAAGCCACGCCCGCATCAATCGCGGGACTCCCGGTCAAAAGCGCCATCGTCTTCGTCGGCCCCTGATTGTCGGCCAGCACATCCAGCATCGCGCTGACAGCGGTAATTTCGCCGGTGCCTGTGAATCCGCTCGCGCCCGTTGTATTTCCAACGAGATTGTGACCGTTACTGGTGACGCTGCCGGCCACATCGGGTGCGGGAGTGAACGCGCCCGGATTTGCGCCCACGCCATTTGCCGCGGTATTGCCGGCGATGATCGTGTTCTCTACCGTCGCCGCTCCGAACGCAACGCGAATGCCGCCACCCGTGCCCTCCGCAGCATTTTGCGGTGACAGACTAACGCCTGACGTGTTAACACCACTATTGCCCGCCTGCGCATTGTTGAGACTGATCGTCGCGTGCTTAACGTTCAGCGTCGCCGTGTTATTTACCAGCGCGCCGCCGTAGGCTGGACCACCAGCGCCGTGCTTGGCCAGGCCGCAACTTCCTCCATTGTTCTTTCCACCATTGCCGCCGGTACCGCCTTGCGCCGTGTTGCTGGCGAATGTTGATGTGTCGATGATCGCGCTGCCACCGTCGGCCATGATAGCGCCTCCGCGACCTGCACCGGCGTCGCCGCCTTCATGCGAACCGAAGCAGTCAGGACCAAACGCATCACCGCCGTTGCCTCCGTTCGCGCTATTCAGATCGAAAGTCGAGTTAGTAACGTCAAGAGTGCCCAAACTGTAGATGCCGCCTCCTTGTCCCTCACCCGCGGGCTCGGAGCCGTTCTGTCCTTTGCCCGAGCCACCCCCAATCGCGGCGCAACTTTCAAACGTCGTCGTATCAATCGTCGCAGTTCCGGCGGCGATATACACGCCACCGCCCCAAGCGAAACCACCAAAACCGCCGTTACCCATATCTCCTGGCGCGTCGCCACCATAGCCACCTGTCGCGGTGCTGGAAAGGATCTGTGATCCGGTGACGTTCAGCGTGCCACCGTCGAAGTAGATCGCGCCGCCTTTTGCATTCGATCCCTGTCCGTTGTTGATGTCTGGACCTCTCCCACCCGTAGCAGTATTGTTCGTGAAAATGCTGCTGGTGATCGTAACGGTGCCTGTGCCGGTGCTCGCAAAGCCAGCGCCGCGGCCATCGAGAATTCCCGGAAAGTTCGCATTGCTGTCGCCGCGACCGAGCGATTGGCACGATTGAATCTTCACGTTCGTCAGCGTGACGATGGCTCCGTTATTGAGAATGCCGCCGCCGGCGCGATGCCCATTTTGGTTAGCTGGATTAGTAGAGGCGCCGTTCGTGCCATCGTCCGTCGCAACTCCGTTCCGGATAACCAAATCCTGGAAGGTAACGTTTGCGCCAGATGCTGTGATTTGAAACGCGCGGTCGTGACTAGTCCCTGATTGCAGCGCGCTCGCGTCGATGATCGTCGCATTCGGTCCTGACGACCCGCCACCCTGAATTATCACTGGATGAGCAGTCGTAGTTATATCTAAATCACCAGTGAGCGCCCCGTTCTCTTGTGTTGCATTCGTCAACGTCAGGTTGTATGTGGTTGCCGACTTAAGCTTAATAATGATCGGCGTCGCGCCCGCGTTTGCATTCGAGGCGATTATCGCGCCTCGTAAACTGCAGTCATTGAGCGCCAACGTGCACGCCCTCGCACTCACTGCGGCGGTATCGTCCGTTCGATCAACATTGAAAGTGGTAGAGAAAAAGGGATTCGGAATCGGATCCGCAGCTACGGCCCGCCCCGCCTTCACACTCTTAAGCGAATTTGAAAACGTAACTTGTGTCCAATTAGAGCTGACCGTAGCCAGAGCGAGAGCCAACAGTACAAACCACAATTCTCTTCTTATCATCGATATTCTCCGCTTGTTTAGATGTTACCCGAGTGGTTAATCAACTTAGGGTCATATACACCTTTCAGACGTACTCAGCAAGAAAATTTAAGCATCCGGGGGATCGAATTTGGTCGGCCCCATGTGCGAGATGATGAGGTGGGCGGATTCTGGGTGCAGGTCATTGGCTAATACGGTTGTGGCCATACGTGAAGCTCTTGCCAACCGGGGAAACCCAACATCCGATACTAGTACGCGACCTCGATGGTCTGTTCGTGTTTCAGCGCGAAGAATTGCTCGCTTGGAATCTTGAGACAAAGACAAGACAGAACGGCGAGCACGACGAAAGTCCAACCAAGTCTGGCAAAAGTCTGGCAAGCGCCTCAGAGTGGCTTATCGATGGGACGGCTAAGTGGTTGATAGGATTGGTAGCGGGGGGCGGGATCGAACCGCCGACCTTGGGGTTATGAATCCCACGCTCTAACCATCTGAGCTACCCCGCCAGATCGAATTCTCTTCAACTATATCAAAGATTTACAACTAGCTGGCGATCCGGAGGCGAACCTCAGAATCGTCATTTGTTGTAATTTTGCTGTAATCCTGCTTGCGGTAATCAGCAATTGACTCGACCGCACGCACTCTTGATTCCGTAGATGAGTGGGTATAGTCGTCGCTCATCTCCACGGTGCTGTGCCCCAAGAGATCGCGTCTGGTGATTGCGTCAACACCAGCCTCTCTCAATCTTGAAGCGAATGTGTGTCTCAAGTCATGAAAGGTTAGGTCTTCGATTCCCGCATCCTCACACGCCTTGCCGAACAATCTGCCGATGTCGGTAAAAGGTCTGCCAGTATCCGGGTTGACGAAGACATAATCCGAAGTTGATTCATTGGCAAGTAACTCCACGAACGTATCTCTTGCGACGCTGCTTAGAGGAATTGTTCGCGGCTTGCCATTTTTGCTCTTGGGAATCAAGACGTGGTTGGGTCTGATCTCAACTTTCAAATCCTGACCTTTGCTCCGCAACTTCACGAAGAGAGACTCAAGGCCCAGATTGATTTCGTCCCGCTTAATTGCTTTTAGTTCACCAAGTCTGGTCCCCAAGTGAATCCCAAGCGTAACCACTGGACGAAGTCGCTCGCGCAAACCCACGAGTCCTTTGGCGAATAGCTTCTCCTCTTCTTCCAGAGACATGAACCGATCGCGTTTGTTTCTAGCCGGGATTTTCTCCCGAACCTTCTTACTGATCTTCACACATGGATTAGAAGATGCAACTTCTTCCTTGATTGCCATGTTGAAGATCGACGAGAGCAAGCTAAACTCCTTGTGAACCGTTACCGGGCTACGTTTAGTTTCTCTACAGGTATCGCTGTCGAGTCTGACTAGAATGAACTTCTCGACTGACCGTGGAGTAATATCCCTGAAACGCAGTCCTCTAAAATGCTCCTTCAGAGTCTCGCATCTGAACTCATCATGCTTCCACGTAACTTTGTTGCTCTTCGCGTAGTCCATATAGACCTCATCAACAAATTCGCAGAAGTCTCTTACACCTGGTTCATTTCCATAGCGTCCTTCGTAAACCCGAAGGCGCTTCATCGCCTCAACTTTCAAGGCTTCCGCTCTTGTCCGCGCTTCAGGAATCGAACCGAAATATCGCACTCGGCGAATCATGAAGCTGTAGTACCAACGAGGCACATCGGTTGTGCCGCGATTTTCAACTGACATGGTTGTCCTCCTTGCGGATGACAGCCGTTTGAGCAGAGCCATTATAACATTGACAGTTTGTGACGGATGGCATTTCTTAGCTGACAGCTCTTAGCTGATTAGAGATCGATTGGCCTCTGGTCCATTCGAGAAGCTCGGTGCGAAGAAAGGTCGTAGTCTCTCCGATTTTGCGAAACGGGATTGGGTTTTCACCGAGCTGGCGACGCGCGCGATCGACTAGGTTGTGGATATGGCGTTCGGAACAGTTGAGAAGCAGAGCGGCTTCTTTTGCAGAGATGAATTCTTTCGACATGATGCGCTGAAGGATCTGTTGAAGCCTCCGAGCCTCCGCATCAACGATAACGAAACCTCCCGGCTGTTGCTCCCCTGCGTGTTGCTGTTCCAAGACCTCTCTTGAGATTCTTCGAATACGTTCATCAAGGCTCGTTATTAGCGAATCAGCTTCGACATTCACCCCGCATGCTCCCTTGAAATCAATCTCACCGCTCAAGAAACGTCATCTTCAAGAACCATGCCATCGTCGGAAAACGATGAATTCTTTCGCGCTTCGGTGCGTCGATAATGGCGACCTCAAAAACCCAAGAAATTTAACAGAGCCCAAACAAGAGGAACCGGACGCAATCAGTAGCCCGTTGTAAAACCCTTCACAGTATGTACTTCACAACAGGAGAACGGGACGAGACTCGCGGATTGTTAACAAGCTTTTTCGCCAGCTCCAGAGTCGGTAAACGTTATCCCCGACCGACATTGCAAATTTCGTGGCGAGCTATCACGTAACAGCGAACTCTGAATTCAATTGACCAACATGCTTCGCTACCCCAAGAATCCTCATCTTAACTCTGCTAAACTTTGTGGATTTCGCCCCATGTGAGGCTGCAACAGAATGTCGGGTCTAGTTTGAAAATGGACCACCTTCTGCTCTCTTATATCCAAGCGACGGATGAGTCGGAGAGGCAACAAAAACTCGACGAGTTGCTGATCGTGTATGCGTCGCCGGTCGTTCGACGCACGTTGCGACAAAAGCTGGGATTCCACGTCAATCAACTCGGAGTCAATCCCCACAATCCCGACGCGGAAGATCTTTACCACGAGATCACGGTTAAGATAATCGAACTATTAACGGATTTACCCGCCACGCGAACTGAGATCGACAATTTCGAGAATTACGTTTCGCGCATCGCGACCAACGCTTGTCTGGATTACATCCGTGCAAAGTCTCCGGCACGTACTCGACTCAAATACAGTCTGCGCGAACTGATGAGTCGTAAATCCGAATTCGTCATTTCGAAATCTGAGGAGGAACTTCTCTATGGACTTAAAGGATGGACCAAATCGCGGGCACAGGTTTCATCTCAAAGACTTATCATGCTTGAGAGTGAGCTGCCGATGTTTCGAGCAACCCGATTCGGCGGCGAAGACATTACTCAAGTCCCCCTTACGAGACTAACAGCCGAATTACTCGGATGGATTGACGAACGTATCGAGCTCGATGAGTTGGTTAATCTGACGGCCATCGTGCTTGACGTAAAAGACCGTCCGGCGGACTCAATCGACGATGAGGCCAAAGGCTACCTTGAGGCTCGCGTCGCCGACACGACTTTAATGTGCGATCCGGGATTGGACTCTGAAAGACTCTTAAGGCGCTTGTGGGAGGCGGTTCTCATTATGCCCAAACGACAACGGGACGCATTTTCATTCTACTTTGAGGACAACAGCGGCGAGGACCTGTTCACGCTTCTGTTCGAGGCGAACATCACAACGCCGTCGCAGCTCGCACAACAGTTAGGACGCTCATTGCATGAGCTTGTGCGCATTTGGTCCGGAATCCCGATGAGTTATCCCGAGATCGCAACCGAGTTAAATGCAACAGTTCTCCAAGTAAGAAAATCGCGCTTTGATGCGCTTCGCCGTTTAGAAAAAGACGAGGATTTACGGCCATTTTTGGGTCAAAAATAAATGTGCTGTTGCGAGGAATTTTAGCCAAATACTCCCGTCCTATATATATAGAGGGTGAGAACAAGACAAGTAGGGCAGCGAATGACTGAGCATATATCGACATCACGATTAAGACGCTTCCGAGTTCGAGCTTTGCCGGCAGGCGAACTCGCCTCGATCGCGGATCACGTGGACGCTTGCTCCTCATGCCATCAGCACTTCGTCGACATGCTTCGAAGCCGGCGCGGTTCAGAACCGTTGAAGATAACCTTGGCACCAGAGTTTCAATTGCGACACGAACACTTCGATTACGAAGCACTCGTTCGACTGTCTGACAAGACGATGGATGCTGCTGAGCGGGAAATGCTGGATGTCCACGTCAAAATCTGTGCTTCGTGCCAGGAAGACGTTCGCAGCTTTCTCGCATTCCGCGAACAGCTCGACAAAGAAACCGAGCAATCTGCTGCTATCATCGCGTCGAAACCAACGCACGACAAATCGCCTTGGCTTCCCTGGTGGCGCGGCCTCGCTTGGAAACCGGCTTACGCCGCAGCCGTCCTACTTATTGGAATGGCGCTCGTAATTGGAGTAGCGCTCTTCTTGAAACGGCGAGCTGCTAATCTTGAGGCGAAGCAGATTCAGCCGCCACAAGTAAATGTCGGGCCGCCCGTACAGACACCGACGCCTGAAAACCGCGCCGCCGTAAACGTGCCGCCAACCCCGGTTCCATCAGTTCAGGCACCGAAGCCCGTGCCGAGTCCCGCCTTGACTGTTCGCAATCGCGCGCCATTCACAAATCCAGAAAACGCAGCGGTCGTCGCCTTGAATGATGGACAACGAAAAGTAACGGTCAACAAAGCGGGCGATGTATCCGGGCTTGAAAACATACCGGGAGAAACTCGGCACGACGTTGCGGACACTTTGGTTGCGCAGAACATCGAGCAGCCAGACATTACGAAAGAACTTGCCCCTACGAGCATCACGCTCCGGGGCCCAACCTCTGGTCAACCATTCAAGCTGCTGTCTCCCGGCAGATCCGTAATCGTAACGGATCGACCATCGTTTGATTGGCAGAAAGTAGCTGGCGCAACGAGTTACAGAGTAGTAGTCGGTGATATGCGAGGCCACGAAGTAGCTAGGAGCGAAGACTTATCACCAGACCGAACACGTTGGACTCCATCTACGCCCATCAAGCGCGGCGAAACCTATGCGTGGAATGTCATAGCGATCGTTAACGGCAAGGAGATCAGTTCTCCCGGCGATTCGGCCCCAGAGATGAAGTTCAAAGTCTTGTCCGCGACCAGCGCCGAGGAATTAGAACAGCTTAAGAAAGCGGGCTCGCGCCTTGCGCTAGGAGTCTTCTACGCGCGCGAAGGAATGGTCAAAGAAGCTGAATATGAATTCCAGACTCTCGTTCGCGAGAATTCTGACTCGCCGGTCCTGAAGAAACTCCTCAAGCAAATCCAGTCCTGGCAAATCCCTTGACGTCATAGCTGATCGTTGAGGACCGTCTAGCAGGAAGAGCTTAAGCGTAGATAACGCTCAAAGTGGTGAAGACTTCTTAGCTCTTTTCGTTATTGATCTGCGACACTTGAAGAGCGTCAATTGCGGGAAACTGGTAAGATGCCACTTAAACCAGTAAAGAACAACCGATTTTCCTCTGGCAGCCAGACGTAGCAGACGAATCCGGTCTTGTCCTTATTTCTCCCGACGGCAACACCGGCGGGTATGGTATCAAATTGAATCGTCTTAACAACTCTCTCCGTCTTAGTTTCCATGAAGTTCAAACGAGGTCCATCACCGGCTATAAGGTATTTCCCATCGGGTGTGGTCGCAAAAAGATAAGCATTCATCGGATATGATGCCTCTAATTTATTAGTCTTGGTGTCGATAATGCTGACCTGGTCCGGAACAGATAGGGGTCGTCCGCTTGAATCACGAGTGTAAAAGCCGGAGCGCGCGACATACAGTTTGTCGCCAGATGGAGCAATTGCGATACTTGATCCAACAGCCATTCCTGGAATTGTTTTATCGTCCACTTTAGTGTCCGTTCGCGTGTCAATCACAAAGACAGGGTCTTCACCCAAGCCGCACTGAGTAACCACATAAAGGAGTGCGCCATCAGGCGTGATGGCCAAAGCTTCGGGACAATTTACATCTGAGATTGACTTCTTCGTCTGTTTGCTATCGAGATCGATCACGCTAATCGTTCCCTGCGGTGCAGGCTGCTCATTTGCGACATACAACTTGCGCTCATCTGGGGTGATCGCAATAGCCTTGGGAGTATTGCCCGTTTGAAACTGACGTATTAGCTTGTGCGTTCTAACATCAATGACCACCACGCACTGTTTAGCCTTGTCAATGACGTATACTTCTTGCCTATGAGGAGCAACGATCATTTCCCCCGGCTTGCCTGAGTTAAACTCGATGAAGTCACGCACGCTTTGATTTACATCTGAGCCGAAGACGAAAACTCCACCCCTTTTCTCGTCAGCAACATAAATCTCGGAGTCCGACGCGATCAATAAGGTAGTACCCCATAGCGGTACTAATCTTTCATCGCGAATTGGAGCAGTGATAACGGGATTAGCGTCTGTTCTCGCATAGGTGGAAACACTGCCCGTCTTCAGGTCGGTTACAAGCATTTGTTTCCCGTCCTCGGACATGAGAACTGCCAAGCCCGGCGGCGCGGAGAGCGGTGTCATCCTAGAGGCGTCGTTCGGCGGCCCAGCGAGAACCAATGACTCGGCTTTATAGCCAGCAATCATGACATAAGGCTTTTGTTTCTTGTTGTATCTTTCGGCAAGGCCCGGCACGCGATCCTCTAAATGCTGCCTCAGTGCGCCCAAGCTAAGCTGAGTGTTGTTGTTTGCGGCGTTCGCAAGTTCTTGTGTTACGACCCACGTAAAAACTCCCATTTTTTCATCAGGCAATTCAAACGAAAGACCTTCGTTTCCAGTTGAGAGAAAGATTCCAGAGACATTGTTTGTCAGCATCTGTGACCCAAGATTCTCCACAAATTCTTGTGTAAACCTGTCCTCTTGCTGTCCTTCCCTGCAAGCGTCGACGAAGAGCAAAGCTTGTGAGGCGTTTCTCAACTTCTGAACGACTGATTCGATGGTTACGGATTCCAAGTCCTCGTAAGGGTGAGCGTCTTTAAGAATTATTTCTGACGGAAGTAGTAGGGCCTTGCCATTTTTGGACATCCCATGCCCCGAAAATGCGAAGAGCATCAGTCCGTTTCCCGCATTCGTCGCCATTTTCGCTACCTCGCGATTGATGTTGGCGCGGGTTGATTTCTTGTTGTCCGACTGGTCGCTCGTGAGGAGTGTTATGTTTTTTTCGGGGAATCCAGCATATTTCTGAAGCGCAGCCTTAAGCTCCCTGGCATCATTATCAGCTCCTTTCAGATCGCCAATGCCTTGCTTATCGTCATACTTGCTTACTCCGATAACCACCGCATAGCGATCAGAAGGTGCGGGTAGCCTGGGGTTATCCCTCTGCGCGGCTGCGTTCGCAGCAAACAATAATGAGACGCAGCCAACCCAAACTCTCTTGACTTTCGAACTCATTTACCGGTTTGTCTTCTCGGGCTTTTGAGGAGTCGGCGCTATCTCTTCCCAACGCTCCCACTTAACTGTTTCGGCGAAAGCTTCTGCGTAAGCCTTTCGTTCCTTCGACTCCCTATCTTTCTTGGCGTTCCAAATTCTAATACCCATATCAGCCATAGCGCTCAAAAAGGGAATGATGCTTTTCGACTGTGCGGTGACGTCTTGGGCGTAATCAACAAACGCCTTGCCGGCCTTGCCAGCCCTTTGTGATTTTAGTTGGTATAGTTCGTCTTTTCTGAGATCTTTCGAAGTACCACTTATGATGGCCAGCTTTAGTTCACCTATCCACCCCATGTATTCACTAGTGGCGTCACGAAATAACTTCCGCGCTTCCTTGTATTCCTTATCTGAAGGCTTGAATTTTTCTTTGACATCTAGAACATAACCGCGTAGTTGTTCTTTCGCAGTGATGATCTCGCCCGCCTCTGGCAGATTTTTTTGGACACTCTCTGCCACTCTGGGTGTCGTGGGTATTGAAATCAAACGTAAGGAAGCAGAATTCAGAAGGCCTATTGAGAGCAGAACAACACAGTAACTTTTCATGACACCCCCTGTCACCCGCTAGATATGACCGGACGATATGTCAAATCTCGCCGTCCGTCAATTGCGAGCGGCATGTGTATAAAAGACATTCTCTCGCAGCCGGGTACATTAGTCTGGGCTGGGTGCCTTGGGTCCTATATCCCGATACTTTCAGGTTGAGCCCTTGGATTACGCAAGGATCAATTATCGCTGCCAATCAACACATAGCCAGCCCAATAGAATGGGTGTCGATAACGAGGGTCCTTGACCATGAGAACCGATGAATACCTTAACGCTCGTGCCTTTTTACCATTAGTTCCCGAGCCAATCGAACCGACATTCCTGTAAAAACTCATCATCAACTCCGAAGTGCTGGCAGAGTTGATTTTCCATTGGCTCACCAGCATCGAACGAGTGTTAGCGACGAAGAAGGCCCAGGACATGCCGATCACGCCTTCGCCTGGGGCTATCTTGCCATTCGCGGTTTCACATGCGGAGAGGACGGCTAGGTCAGCATGAAGATCCATGTCCATGATCTGACGCGCTTCTAGTCGGCCATCGTTTTCTGGATCGCCTTCAGTTTTCGTCAACAGTAAATGCGAATAGAGAGGTTGTCGGTTATCAATCACGCCATGCGTTGCCAAGTGAATTATTGAGTATGTCGGCGCGAGGGCCTTGAAAGTTTTTTCCATTGCCTCGCGTCCGATGAGTACCTTGCTGTTTTTCGGGCCAAACGATTTCGCGATTGAGATCACCTCTTGCTCTGCTTCCGGCAGCGGACACACATCGGGGTTACCTTGTTCGTCTTTGCCAATTACCGGATTTCCGAAAGCGATTAGTGACGAATCCGTCTTCTTGCTCGCGGCATTCTTTCGGTTCATTTCACGCAAGACGCTCAAGGAGGGTGCGTAATACACCGCGTGATCTTCGATAAGAAAGCGTTCGCTCGGCGTCATCAGCGCTTGGAAAGGAACATTCCACAAAAAGGAATCGGGAACTATGCACAATGTCTCAACATTGCGCAGTTGCTGTTCAGCAGGCGCAATCAGAAGTGCATAAAGTTCACTGGCTGAAGTTCCGTAGCCTGGTTGGTGTTCAGCCAATATGTCATGAAACTGATTGACCTTACGGACTAACTCATCTGGCTTCGCAGCAATACGGTAAGCCTGTAGCTTTGCACTGCCATCCGAGCCGCCTCCCGTCAGCGCGAAAAGGTACACATTCTCTTTCGTGGCAACGTACTCAAGGTATCCAGTTTTCCCATCGCTCGTAAGACCATTCATTTCTTCCGCGGTCAAAACCGAAGGGCGTCCACGCTTGACATTGAACTCCGGATGCGAGGCATACAAGTTATCCTGGAACGACGCATACTCAACACGAGCGTGATCCAACTTCGCATACGATTGATCGAGGAGTGCAGCGTCCAAATGGGCGTTCGCTTGTTCCTTCCTGATTCGATCGTTAAGTGCGGATATGTTTAGGTTGAGTTGCTTTAGTTCGTCCTTCTCATTGGGTAAAAGCCCGCGCGATAAATCGGGCTTGCCGTCACGCAGCACATCCAGCAGAACTCGACCCTTGGCTCTTTCAGCATACAGAAGTGCGTCAGTCGCTTTGTTCTGTTTCACAAATAGATCGACGAGGAGGTTATAGGATTCGACCTTATTCTCGAAAAACTCTTGTCGTTCTTGCTGCGCGCCGGCAACCTGATCACGCATAGCCTCGATTTGTTCGATTGCTCCCGAAAGAGTTTGAAACGCAAGATCGTAGTTCTTCTGAGCGATACAGTATTTTCCTTTGGCGGTAAGAGCCAGATGAGAAACAATGGGTAACCGAAGTTCAGCGGCCAGTTCAGCCCCGCTACCAGCAGATTCAATCGCCTTAGAAAAATCGCCCTTCAGGTAATACGCTTCTCCAGATCGCCAGAGGAGTTCGGCTTGTCGCGTTTTGTCACCAACCTTTTGTGCTGTCGATAGAGCCTTTCCCAGCCACTCCAAAGCGGAGGCACCATTGCCCTGTTCCTGATACACCGCTCCCATTCCCTCTTGCGCGGCGATAATCAGATCGTTCGCGCCGACCGCGTTAGCATCATCCAAACTTTCTCGGAAGCGTCGGATGGCTTCTTCATACTTGGCTTGTCGTTGATTTATGACGCCTTGATTCAACAGGAGTCTGGCTATTTCGAAGCGATCGCAAGTAGTCCTGTAGATGACGAGACTTCGATTAATGAAATCGGATGCTGTTGAATAATCGTTCTGCTCAATGTACAGAACGCCGATGCTGTTGAAAACGCTCGCCAATTTATCCGGGCGCTCAAGTGTTTTCGCGATCGCGACAGCCTCATTTAGATAATTGAGCGCCCGCACATGGTCGCCCATCACTCGGTAGACTCGGCCGATGTCAGCGAGGGAATCCGCAACATCAGCTCGATATTGTGGGCGAATGCTACTGAGTGCTTTCAACGCCTCAAGAGCCTTTTCGTAATAAGCCACTGCCTCATCGTAATGTCCTTCTCCCTTTGCTATATCGCCGAGATTTCCCCATGAAAGAGCAACGCCATATTCGGTTGGAGCAAACAAAGCTTCATCGCCATCGCGTAAAGAGTTCGCGAGGGCTATGCTCTGCTGGGAATATTCTTTGGCTTCTTTGAGAGCGTCCTGATAGAGACAAACATTTCCCAAACCGCCGAGTAGAACGACGAGATCCCTGGCGTCATCTAGTGCGCGAACTGCCTGTTCGCTTTGCAGGTAGTTCAGCTTCGCTTCAGGAATATTGCCGCGTCTGAAGTGAAGCGATCCGATTTTGTAGAAACTAAATGCGACGAGTTTCCTGTCTCCGAGTTGTTCCGCCGCCTTTTTTGCGATTTCGTAAATGTGAAACGATTTTGGAGCGTCTGAACTCGACAGTTGCTCTGCTTGAGACATCAACTTGTCATATAGGCTTCTTGAAAGTAGATCGCGATGATCCATAAGAAGAGTCGCTGCACTCGACCCTGTGTTGTCTGGAAGGGATACGAGAACCGAAACCATGTCGTCCTCGTTACGAA
>DASQYL010000525.1:0-7982 GCA_035639235.1 Pyrinomonadaceae bacterium
ATTATTCAAAGAGACCGCTTCGGGAGTCTATCGCATCAGCCTGCGATCGAAAGGCGATGTGAACGTTGCCAGGATCGCCGAACAATTCGGCGGGGGCGGCCATCGCAACGCTGCGGGCTGCACGCTCAAAGGCAACTGCGAACAAGTCGAGCAACAGGTCGTACCTTTGCTGCAAGGTGCAATCAAGAGATCGAATGGTCTGAAGGACCTGACAGAAGACGCGCTGAAATGAAGTCAGTGGTCGGACGTGCAACTGACAACTGACTAATGACAACTGACAATCTCCAAAAAAAATATAAATGGCGCCGCGCCGATTATCAGGAGCAAACGCGCGGACTTCTCATCGTTCACACTGGCAACGGCAAGGGCAAAACGACCTGCGCACTCGGCTTGCTGATGCGCGCCGCCGGTCAGGGCCTGCGTTGCTGCATGATTCAATTCATGAAATCGCGCAACGATCGCTACGGCGAACACGTCTCCGCTGAAAAACTGGGCATCGAAGTGCACACGATGGGCGACGGCTTTACGTGGGACACCAAGAATCCGGAACAGGACCGAGAGACTGCGCGTAAGACCTGGGACCTGTGCGTGGAAAAGTTGCGCAGCGGCGATTACGACCTGCTCGTGTTCGATGAACTGGTCTACGTGGTGAGCTATAACATGCTGCCCGTCGATGAAGTCCTCTCCGAGATCCGCGCCGCCCATGAACAGCAACCATCACTCCACGTTGTCGTTACTGGCCGCGATGCACCGAAGGAATTGATCGAAGCTGCCGACCTCGTAACCGAGATGACTGAGATCAAACACCCGTTTCAAATAGGTATTCGGGCGCAAAGAGGCATCGAGTTCTAAGCGAAAGCACGTCCTTGACAATGGACAACAGTGATAACCGAATTCATAGTTGCTGGAACGCCAATTTCGAGTGGGGCAAGCGGACGATCTAGAACTCGTTGGAAAGACGCTGTATCTAGAGCAGCAAACGCGGTCCTACCCAACCAGCATGCCTTGGTTGCCGATTCTGTCCGAGTCACGATACTCTATTTCTACGTTCAAACAGATTTGGATCTCGACAATATTATCAAACCAATTCTCGACGCATTAATTGAGGTGATTTACGTTAGTGACTTTCAGGTCACCGATATTTTGGCAGCCAAGCGAGACCGAACTGCTACTCTTATCTTGGAAGGTGCTTCTCCTGTAATTATTAAACATCTTGCTAGGACCGCCGATGAGCCGCAAGATTTTGTTTATGTATCGGTTGATTTGGCGACTTAGCCAATAATCATATGATGGAAACATCTAATTTAGAGAGTGTCGCCGAGCGATATCGGCAACGTGGGTATCAAATTGATTTCGAACCCGATGCCCGAGCTTTGCCGAAGGAGGCCAAAGCGCTGCAACCAGACTTTCTTGCCTCTAAAGGCGATGAACATATCATTGTCGAGGTGAAACATCCGCGAAATTTGCTCGCTTATCCTGCATTGACGCGGCTGGCGGAAACCATTCGGAGGATTCCTGGCTGGAGACTCGACGTAATCGTACTCGAAGAGCCGAAGCCTGCCCAACACCTAGCGCCGCTTTCTATCGATAATGCCAAGCGCAGGATGGACGCGGCGGATCGAGTGGCTAATGAAACTGCAGATTACGGAGCAGCCCTTCTGTTACTATGGACTGCCGCGGAAGGTGTGCTGCGCGACAAATTGAAGAAGCATACCGGGAACACGCCCACTAGCACGTCAAGACTTCCTAAACTTGCCTACTCATTAGGGCTGATTAACGCGGAGGACTTCCCGATAGCTGAATGGATGACGAGAATTCGAAATGATGTTGTTCACGGCCAAAGCCAGTCAGTTGTTTCGCGTGCGGATTATGACCGGGCACATGATTTTGTTCTTAGATTATTGATTGCGGAACATGAACCTGAACTTCTTGCTAGTTAGCTCGCCTACTCTTTATGCCCTGGTTTCGTAAAAAGAAAGGCAAGATCGAACCGGTGCGCGACTCTGAGCGGGTCGTACGCACGGAGAATGTTTTCGTGCGTTGCGATGAGTGCGGCGCGCATCTTTACAAGCGCGAATTGGAAGACAATGTGCAAGTTTGCGTGCACTGTGGTTTTCACTTTCGCATCGGCGCGTACGATCGTCTGGAGAAGTTGTTCGACGACGCGCATTGCGAAGAGTTGGATGCGGAAGTGATTTCGACCGATCCGCTCGGCTTTGTTGACAGCAAGCCCTACTCAAATCGAATTTCGCAAGCACAACGCGCGACAGGTTTGCCCGAAGCTGTCATTACGGCGCAGGGCAAAGTCGGCGGGCATCGTGTATTTGCCGGCGCAATGGACATGAACTTCATCGGCGGCTCGATGGGTTCCGCGGTGGGCGAGAAGATTACGCGTTTGATCGAACGCGCTATCAATGAAAGCGGAGCGGTGATAATTTTTTCCGCTTCAGGCGGTGCGCGTATGCAGGAAGGCACGCTATCGCTGATGCAGATGGCGAAAATTTCGGCAGCGCTGGCCGCGTTGGAAGAACGTCATCTGCCGTTTATTTCCGTTTTGACTGATCCGACGACGGGCGGCGTCACGGCCAGCTTCGCCATGCTGGGCGATTTGATTATTGCCGAACCGAAGGCCTTGATTGGTTTCGCCGGTCCGCGAGTGATCGAACAAACGATCAGACAGAAGCTGCCGAAAGATTTTCAGCGATCCGAATTTCTTTTGGATCACGGAATGATCGATGCGATCGTCGATCGGCGACAGATGCGGCCCTTCCTGATCAAGTCGCTCGATTTCATGATGAACCCCAACCTCGCTGAGAAATCTCAGATTTCAGGTTTCAAGTTTCAGGTTGCCGACGCATCCACGTAAAGTCTCTGCGGTCTCTGTGGCTCTCAGTGTCTCAGTGGTGAAATTACTTCACAAGAGAGTTCACCACGGACTCACAGAGGACTCACAGGGTCACTGAGATGAATTTCGATCAGGCACTCTCCTATCTTCTCGGTCTCGGCCACGAGACACTGACGATAAAACTCGGTCTTCAGAACACAGAGACGCTCTTAGCGGCCCTCGGTAATCCGCAGCGCAACTATCAATCAGTCCAAATCGCCGGCACCAACGGCAAGGGTTCGACTGCCGCGTTTCTCGATTCAATTTGCCGCGCTGCCGGAATTCGCACCGGCCTGTTCACTTCGCCACATCTACTTTCCATCACCGAAAGAATCAAGGTTGACGGCCAGCCGATTTCAGAAACCCAATTCGCTCGCTTGACAGGTCTGGTCAAAGCCGTTGCCGATCAACTTATCGCGCGCGGCGAGCTGCCCACGGCGCCGACATTCTTCGAACACGTTACGGCGATTGCGCTGCTGGCATTCGCGAAAGCCCGCGTCGAATTAGCGATCCTCGAAACCGGTTTGGGCGGAAGGCTGGACTCTACGACCGCTGCGCGCGCGAGCGTTGTCGCGCTCACACCGATCGCAATGGATCATGAAGAGTATCTGGGCAGGACGATTGAACTGATTGCCTCAGAGAAAGCGGCAATCATTCGCGAGGGCGTGACCGCGATAGTCGGATCGGAACCCGATGAAGCACTCGACGTGATCCTGAAACGATGCCAGGAATGCCGGCTTGATCCAGTCCTGGCCTCCGGCGAGTGTGAAATCGAAGCCGTCGAGAACGATGGAAGACTCCGCGTGAATCTGTCGACCGCTTCCGACGACTATCACCACGTACTGTTGAGACTTCGTGGCCGGTATCAGATCGACAACGCCATGATCGCAGTTGCATCAGCTGAAGCATTGCGGGAACGCGGCTTCGAAATCATGCGAGATGCCATCGTTAGTGGCTTAGAGCGGGCGACGCATCCCGGGCGGTTGGAATGGTGGCCCGGCCAATGCGCGATTCTGTTCGACGGCGCCCACAATCCCGCGGCGGCTCAGGCTTTGCGCGATTATCTTGATGAGTTTGTATCTCAACCAATCATCATGATCTTCGGTGCGATGCGCGATAAGAGATTGGACGAAATGGCGGAGGTGCTTTTCTCAAAGGCGCACCAGCTAATCCTGACAAAGATCGACAATCCGCGCGCAGCGTCGCTGGAGGAATTAGAACTGGTGGCGCAACTCTATGTTTATGCGACACGCGTTCATCAGGCTTCGTCGCCGGCCGAGGCTCTGCGACTTGCGCGCGAACTGACTTCCGCAGAAGACCTGATCGTCGTAACCGGATCTCTATATTTGGTTGGCGAGGTGCAGAAAATTCTTGAATCGCAAATGCCTGCCATTGCTTCGCGCGAAGTTGGAAACTAGACTACCCAGACGATGGCTGACACACCTGAATTCGTCGACTCGAAAAGAATATTTAGCGGCCGAGTGTTCGATGTTTCGGTCGACACCGTTCGCGAAGCCGATCGCACTTACGTCCGCGAGGTGGTCCATCATCCAAGCAGCGCTGTGATCTTGCCGGCCTTCGACGACGGCACGATCGCTTTGGTCAGACAGTATCGTCATCCGGCCGTGAAGTATCTGCTCGAGTTACCTGCGGGAACGCTGAACGATCGAGAGCGACCCGAACACGGCGCGGCGCGCGAACTCGAAGAAGAGTTGGGCATGGTCGCGGGCAATCTGGAAAAGCTGTCGGAGTTTTTTGTCTCGCCTGGCTTTTGTGCAGAAAAGATGTGGCTCTATTTGGCAACGAACCTAACCCCGACCGCGCAAAAACTCGAAGACGACGAATTAATCGAGGTCGTTCGCCTACCGATCGATCGCGCGCTGCAGATGATTACGGACGGCGAAATCGAGGATGCGAAAACCATTATTGGGCTGTTGCTTGCTGCCCCGCGGTTGGGCGTTGCCTCGCTGGAGCCCGACTATCCCGCGGTCTAACCCCTTCACGCTTGTTCAATGCCAACGAGTGCGATATCTTGGCCGCGCCAAACTCAGTTCTCTGCCCGAAACATATGAAAAACTCATTCTGGATTGTCATCCTGATCACCATTCTCTGTGGCGCGAGTGCGAGCGCGCAGCAATCGCTCGACTCAATGATCGATCACGAGCTTCCGCAACTTGTCAGCACTTACAAGATGCTGCACGCGGCGCCTGAGCTTTCGCATTACGAAATCAAGACTTCAGCATTCGTCGCGGAGCAATTACGCGGTTTCGGCTATGCAGTGACTGAGAACGTCGGGAAGTACGATAACGCTCGCTGGCAGGGGCGCGGAATCGTGGCCGTCATGAAGAACGGCGATGGGCCAGTTGTTTGGGTGCGAAGTGAGTTAGACGCTCTGCCCGTCGAGGAGAAAACCGGTTTGCCCTACGCCAGCACCGTCAAAACGAAGAACGACGCGGGGCAGGAAACCGGAGTTATGCATGCGTGCGGTCATGACATTCACATGACGAATTTGATCGGGACGGCGAAGATATTATCTGAGATGAAAGATCAATGGCGCGGCACTCTCGTCTTTATCGGACAGCCAGCCGAAGAAACGATCGATGGCGCCAAGGCGATGTTGCGCGATGATTTGTATGGACGTTTTCCGAAACCGAATTTTCTTCTCGCTCTGCACGACAGCTCAGATGTAGCGGCTGGAAAGATCACCTACTTCCCCGGCTATGCGATGGCCAGCGCTACGTCGGTTGATGTGACCATCCGCGGCCTCGGTGGGCATGGTGCGCATCCTGAAGCGACGAAAGATCCCGTGGTAATGGCTGCCGAGACGATTCTCGCGTTGCAAACAATCGTCAGTCGCGAGAACTTGCCGCTCGACCCGGCGGTGATTTCGGTCGGCTCGATCCATGGCGGCGCCAAGCGCAACGTAATCCCTGACGAAGTCCTACTGCAACTAACGATTCGCACTTACAAGGAAGAAGTTCGTCAACACATCCTGGCTTCAATCGAGCGAATCGCGCGCGGCATTGCAATCGCCGGAGGCGTTCCGGAAGATCGCATGCCGATACTGAAAGTGATTGAGAACGAAACTGGGCCGGCCACCTACAACGATCCGCAATTGACTGAACGCATCGCCGCGGCGATGTCCAAACAGATTGGCGCGAACAATGTTATAAAAGCGGACCCGTTGATGGTGAGCGAGGACTTTGGGCAACTGAGTCTCGATCATCAAATTCCGGCGTTCATGTTTTGGTTGGGCGCGGTCGATCCGGCGAAGGTGGAAGCCAGTAAGAAATCAGGTAAGCCGCTACCGTCATTGCATTCAAGTTTGTTTGAACCCCTCCCTGAGCCGACTTTGCGCACCGGAATCAAAGCCATGACATCGGCCGTGCTGGAGTTAATGAGAAAGTAGGCGCTCAATGAGCGGACGAACACTGAGAGGAGCATGATTCATGGGTAAAGGAGATCAAAGATCACGGCGCGGGAAGATCTGGCGCGGCACCTTCGGCAGACGCCGGCCGAAGAAGAATAAGGCTGGCGCGCCTGCGCCGACTGTTGCTGAACCGGCGGGTGAAGAGAAGAAATCGAAGAAGAAGAAAGCCGCGGCCGAAGAAGAGAGTTAAGTCATGCGACGCGAGACTGAAGTTCGCGACGAGACAGGTCAGCGCGCGCAACATCTTGCGTTGGGCGCGCAAGGTGAAGCCCTGGCGATCGATCATCTTCTACAATGTGGTTATCGCATGGTGGCAGCGAATTTCAACCTGCCGATCGGGCGCAACACGCGCGATGCGATTGTCAATGCTGAGATCGATATCGTCGCTTACGACGGCCCAACTCTCTGTTTCATCGAAGTAAAGACGCGGGCGTCAGACGATATTGCATCGCCGCAAACCAATGTCGATTTGCGCAAGCGGCGGCAGATTGCGCGGGCTGCCCGTGGTTATCGGCGAATGTTCGGCGTCACTGATTCGCCCTTTCGTTACGATGTCGTTACCGTAGTTGGGAGAGCCAACGATACCTATCCGCGTATTGAGCTTCACAAGGCTTTTTGGACGGACGAGCAGTTGCGAAAGAAGAATTGGCGAGAATCGTATTGGGATTGAGTCAGAACCGCCTGCGGTAGCGGGCGGTTGATCGCGATTTTCACGGCGCGTTGCACGAAAGACTAACCGCCCGCTACCGCAGGCGGTTCTGCCACGATGACTCCACTCGAGAAATACGTCGGTCAAATTCTCGACGAGAAATATCGGCTTGAGCGACTGCTCGGCAAGGGCGGCATGGGCGCGGTCTATCTCGCGACGCACCTCGGCACAGATCGCTACGTCGCGTTGAAATTGATCGCGCCACAGTTCATGCGCAACGAAGAGTTCGTCGAGCGCTTCAAACGCGAAGCGCGCGCCGCCGGCCGCTTGCGTCATCCTAATGTCGTCGACGTCACCGACTTCGGATTCTCCGGCAGCGGGCCCAATCGTGTTGCTTATCTGGTAATGGAATATCTCGACGGCTGCACGTTGAGTGACGTGCTCGACGAAGAAGAACGTCTACCCCTGTACTGGGTCGTCGATATTTTGGAGCAGGTTTGCTCGGCGGTTCACGAAGCGCACCAGCAGGGAATCGTCCATCGCGATCTGAAGCCCGACAACATCTGGCTGGAACCGAACGGACTAGGCGGTTATCGCGTGAAGGTCCTCGATTTTGGAATCGCGAAACTCGGCGAAGCCGCGCCGCTTGATGCCGAAATGATTCCGCCGGTGCGAGTCGATGAAGATGTGCCGACGCAGGTTCCCGTGTCTGAACAAATTGCTGCGCCTGCACACGCCGGCGAGGCAACCGACCAGGCTCTTCACGCGCAGCTTGAGGCCGCCACTCTGATTCAGCCTGCGCCTCAGCGTGATCAACCCGTGCACGACAACGGCGATCAAGGCACGCGCATGTTTGCCAGTGCGCGGCAGACGGTCGTCGCAGCAGGTCTTACCGTTTTGCCATCATCACATGCAGGAAGCGACACCGGATTGACCCGCGTCGGCGCCATCCTCGGTACGCCGCTTTACATGTCGCCGGAACAATGCCGAGGCCAGCATCTCGACGCGCGCTCAGACAT
>DASQYL010000526.1:0-7447 GCA_035639235.1 Pyrinomonadaceae bacterium
TCGACCGCATCTGCGTTCGCTGTTGGTCAGTCAGGTTGAGTTGGCGAAATCCGCGGATCATTCCGCGCATGGCTCGGCGCCGCATCATCATGCGCCGCATCTGCTGATTTGGTGCCGGGGTTGTAGAGTTGTTTGGTTGAGTCTGCTGTGCGAAAACGACGCCGGACATTGCCAAGCCAACCGTTAAGCTCGCCATTGCCAGCCTGGTACGTAAGAACATTTTTTTGATTACTCCTTAGGGGATTATAAAAATCGCTGCCTCTCAATGAGACTAACAAGAAGCGCAATTTGTTAGACGCGGCGAGGGTCTGAGCGGTCTGACTATCGCTTGTATTTATTCACACTTACGACTGTTGATGAGGCGGAACAGCCGCAGGCTGAGCGGCAGGGCGAGGTAGATCGATTACTGCGCAAGATCAACGAAGCGACGCGTCGCCACGCTCGCCGGCACACCTAAACGAGCGCGGTGAATAGCACGACTGCGGCTGCGATCTGCTGCCAATAAAACATCTTCGTTAACTGAACCCCAGCAAACGTCCGCCCTGAAAAGTCACGAATGAGGCGATGTACGCGAGCACCATCATGTAGCCGACCATGAATAACGGCCAGCGCCACGAATTCGTTTCGCGCCGCACAATGGCCACTGTCGACATGCATTGACACGCCAGCAGAAAAAAGATCATCAGCGAGACTCCTGTTAAGGGTGTCCAAATCGGCGAGCCATCGCTGCGCTTCGCATTGCGCAAAGTCTCGATGAGCGATGCAGATTTATCTTCCGAACTACCGCCGACGTTGTAGACAATGCTAAGCGTCGAAATGATCGTCTCGCGCGCCGCAAACGAAGAGATTAAACCTACGCCGATCTTCCAATCGAACCCCAGAGGTTTTATTACCGGTTCGATGATCCGGCCGGCTCGCCCCGCGAAGCTGTTTTCAATCTGAATCGCGCCTGTATTTGTGTCTTCGCCTATCTTGTTTGTCGTCGCGCGCGGAAAAGCCATCAGCGCCCAGAGCAGAATCGAAATCGAGAGGATGACGGTGCCTGCGCGTTTCAGAAACACGATACAGCGAGTCATCAGCGCGTGAGCTACGTTGCCAAAGTTCGGCAGCCGATAGGGTGGCAGTTCCATCACGAACGGCGGCGGCGGCGCATTCAGGATGGTGCGTTTCAAAATAGATGCGACGATGATCGCCACGGTGATTCCCAACAGGTACATCATCAGGATAATGACGGCGCCCAGCGAGATCACGCCGAGCACCGTTTTGCCCGCAAAGAACGCCGCGATAATCAGCGTGTAAATCGGCAAGCGCGCGGAACAACTCATGAACGGGGCAATCATGATCGTGGCCACCCGATCTTTCGGATTCTCGATCGTGCGCGTGGCCATAATTCCCGGAACCGCACAGGCGAAGCTGCTCAACAACGGCACGAACGCTTTGCCATGCAAACCGACTGCGCGCATCAAACGGTCCATCAAGAACGCCGCGCGCGCCATGTAGCCGGTGTCCTCGAGCAATGAAATAAAAAGAAATAACAGGAGAATTTGTGGAAGGAATGCCAGTACACCGCCCACGCCGGCGATAATGCCGTCCGCCAACAAGTCGGTGAATATCCCGGCAGTCAAGCGCGCTCGAACCAGATCTGCCAAACCGCTGAACACGCGATCGATCAGCGTCATCGGCAAACTCGCCCATGAGAAGATCGCCTGAAATACCAGCAGCATCACGAGCAACAGAATGAGTGGACCAAAAATCCTATGCGTGACTATGCGGTCGATTCGTTCGCTTACCGTAAGACCGTCCGCGCCGTTTGTTTCAAGCGCGTCAGATACGATGCGCTCGATACGCGCGTAACGCTTGATGAGTTCTGATTGGCGGCTCTGCTGCATGTCGGGCGCTGGTGGAACATTGACGCGCGGCCCAGCCGAAACGCCAAGCACTGCCCTGGCAAGTTCATCGAGGCCGCGGCGTCTCTTGGCTACGACGGGTATCACCGGCACGCCCAACGTTTCGCTTAATTTGGCTACATCGATCTTCAGTTTGCTGCGATCAGCGAGATCGATCATGGTTAGTGCGATGACGATCGGTTGGCCCGTCTCGATCAGTTGCATTGCCAAATACAGGTTGCGTCTGAGATTGGTCGCGTCCACGACGACGATGATGGCGTCTGCTTTCGTCTGTCTCAGATCGAGCAAAATATCGCTCGCGATCTTTTCGTCGAGCGAGGTTGCCGAAAGGCTGTAGAGCCCGGGCAGATCGATTACGCGTGCCTGCCGCTCATGAGCCACCATCCAGTGACCCGACTTGCTCTCTACAGTTACGCCGGGATAGTTTGCCACCTTCTGTCGAAGTCCGGTCAGCGCGTTGAAAAGACTTGTCTTCCCCGCGTTGGGATTCCCTGCGATTAATACCGTCAGCGGCTGCGCCGTCGCCTCCAAAGGAACGGCTTGATTGATCGAATCAATTTTTAAGACGGCACTCATCTCAAGAAGTGGATTCCAGGGTGTGAACTACGCTTCGACGATGACCTCGATAGATCTGGCTTCAGTGCGGCGCAATGCGAGGTGGTAATTATGAACGCATACTTGAATTGGATCGCCGAAGGGCGCGGTTTTGATCACTCGCACAGGTGCGCCGGGCACGAGGCCCATTTCCATCAGCCTCAGGCCGTGCGTGTCCGTTCGATCGATCGATGCTATGCGGGCAATGGTGTCGTGTGGAATTGAATCGAGAGTCATTCTCGCAATGCCTCCGTTATTTTGTAGTAAATTTGAAATTCACTTTCAAAATCACCACGCCAAGACAGAGCAACCGGCGCGCCGCGGTGCAATTTCTGAAATGCTGAGGAAAATGGCGACTTTTGAGGTGGGCGAGAATTGACGGGACCGTCAATTTGCGAAATTCCGCTCAAGCTCTAAGCAGATTTGCGCAAACTGACAGCCCAATGACTGGCAATCCTAAGATAGCGAGGCGTCCAGGTTGGCGCCACGCGTGACAGGTGGTTGCGCGCCTGCGGTTTCGCGACGCCGGACTATTCCGTGCCGCTTCATCATGCGGTCGAGAGTCTTTCGATCTATTTCCAGCACACGCGCGGCAGCTTGTTTGTTACCGCGTGTGTGCGCCAGCACGCGGGCCACGTAGCGGCCTTCAACGGTGGAGAGCGCGGGCCATTCTTCTACTAACGTTGGTTCTCGATCGTCATCGACGAAGCTTCGATAATCGCGAACTCGATCCGGTAAATCTTTGGGGCGAATGGTACCGTCGCACATCGCGGCAGCGCGCACCACGGCATTTTCCAGTTCGCGAATATTGCCGGGCCAGTCGTATCGTTGCAGCAGTTTCATCGCTTCGCGGGAAAAGCGAACTGAAGGATTCAGCGAAAACATTCGATCGGCAAACGTTTGCGCCAGCGGCGGAATGTCTTCACGCCGCTCGCGCAGCGGCGGCAACTGGAGTGAAACTGCATTGAGGCGATAAAAGAGATCGTTGCGGAAGCGGCCGGCTTTCACTTCGCTTTCGACGTCGCGGTTACTAGCAGCGATGACGCGCACGTTGACCTTCTGTGTTTGATTGGAACCGACGCGACGGATTTCACTTTCCTGAAGTACGCGCAGTAATTTCACTTGAAACGAGAGCGTCGTTTCAGTGATTTCATCGAGAAACACCGTGCCGCCGTCAGCTTCTTCCCACAGTCCGCGCCGGTCGCGATCGGCGCCCGTGAACGATCCTTTTACGTGCCCAAATAATTCGGCTTCGATTAGCTCAGCGGGAATGGCGCCGCAGTTGACGGCGACGAAAGTTCGATCGCCGCGGCCGCTGCGTTGATGAATGGTCGAAGCGACGAGTTCCTTGCCCGTGCCCGATTCGCCTGACAGGAGCACCGGCAGGTTGGTGCGCGCGACGCGCCCAACCTGTTTCATCACTTCTATGAAAGCATGGCTGCGGCCCACCAGTTCAATATCGGAAGCGCGCGCAGCGTGATGCTTTGGCGAGACGAATCGCGGCCGATCGCTGAGTTGTTCGCGCAAAGCTTTCGCCAGCGAAGCGACGTCTTCGGGACCGAACGGTTTTAAGAGATAGTCGTACGCGCCGAAGGCGGTCGCATCCAGGGCGCCGGTGGCCGTGCCGTAGCCCGTCATAAGCACGACTTTCGTATCCGGCAAGTCCTCCTTGACGCGGCGCAATACGGCATAGCCATCCGCGCCGCCCAGCATGACGTCACAAAAAATTACTGACCACAGTTGTGTCTCCAGGAGACCAAACGCCTCTTCGGCAGACGTCGATTCCGTAACGCGCCAGCCATCGTCGCGTAAGACTGCGGAGACGAATTCACGTACCTGCCGTTCGTCATCGATTACCAATGCATGTAAAGCTATTTGATTCATTTTGGTTTACTGGTTGACAGTGAGTGAAACCGCCGGCGACCAGGGATTGGCGACCACGTTCTGTTTTCGCCAGCCCGTCAACGCTGCCCAATTCAGGTTCTCCGGTTCTGCAGGTTGGCCCAGCAGGTTGCCCTGGCCTTCGTCACACCTGAGCAGGCGAAGAAATTGGAGTTGCTCTTCTGTTTCGATGCCCTCGGCAATGACGCGAAGATTCAGATTATGGGCCAGTGTCACGACGGCCATGACCAATGCTGCGTCTCGTGGATCCGACGTGGCTCCGGAGACAAAGGAGCGATCAAGCTTCACCGTGTCTATCGGCAGGTGCTTGAGGTAGCTCAATGACGAATAGCCGGTGCCAAAGTCATCGACCGAAACGCGCACACCTAATCGGCGAATGTCGTTGAGCATCCGAATAGCCACTTCTGAGTGTTCCATGATTGAAGTTTCGGTGATTTCTATTTCCAGGCTTTGCGGGTCCAGTTGCGATTCAGCCAATGTGCTGATTAGCTGGTCGGTAAAATTTGTTTCGAGAATCTGGCGCGCGCAGATGTTGACAGCGACCCGCAATTGACCGCGGCCCATCCGTTGCCAACTGCGCAGCTCTGAGCAGGCGCGCCGCATGACGAGCGCTCCGATCTCGATGATTAAGCCTGTATCTTCCGCCAAGCCAATAAAATCGGCCGGTCTCAACAGCCCCAGACGAGGATGCTGCCATCGCACCAAAGCCTCGAAAGCGACCGCTCTGCCCGTAGCGAGTTCAAAGATCGGTTGGTAAAAAGTAATCAGTTCGTTCTCTTCGACTGCGCGGCGCAGATTGGTCTCGAGACCAAGATTGCTCACCGCCTGCTCGTTCATTTCGGACGCATAAAACTGATGATTATTACCGCCTTTGTTTTTCGCGCGATCCAGGGCCGCACGCGCGTTTCGCAAAAGACTAGCCACATCATTTCCGTTTGCTGGGAATACACTGATGCCGATACTGGTAGTGACAAAAATTTCCTGAGAGTCTGCGATCAGAAATGGCGGGCGCATCGCATCTGCGATCGCCGTCGCGCGCTTCGCAGCAGCTTCTCGATCTTCGATTGATCCAATTAGAAATGCGAACTCTTGCGCATCGAACTTCGCCAGTACCTCACCAGCCTCGAGACACGCGCTGAGTCTTTGCGCGGCAGCAACCAGCAGGTCGTCGCCTGCTGCATGACCGAGTGTGCCCATGATCTTCTTGAAGCGATCCAGCGAAACCACCAGCACGGCGCCGCTTGACGGCTGTGAAGTCAGCCAAGACTCGGCGCCTTGCTCAAACAGTGTCCGATTGGGAAGGTCCGTCAAGCGATCGTGATACGCCAGATGTTCGATTCTGGCGGCACGCTCCTGAACCAACTCTTCTAGATGAATCTCATAACGGCGTTTGTCGGCCAACAAGGTGCGATGCTCCAAAGCGCGGGCTACCGCCGATTGAACCTGACGTAGCTCCAGCGGCTTGGTAATGTAGTCGAAGGCGCCGGCGCGCATCGATTGAATGGCCGAGTCGATGTCGTGTTGCCCGCTGATCATCACGACCACGGTGTCGGGCGCACGTTCGTGTATGCGGGGCACTAGTTCCAGTCCAGTGATACCGCTCATGTTGATATCGCTCAACACGAGGTCGAACGTGCGCTCTTCCAACACCGCCAGTGCCTCTTCGGCGGAGCCAGCCTCGAGGCAGAGGTAATCGTCGGACAACAGTGCGACGAGGAGAAGGCGGACCGGTTGTTCATCGTCGATGATAAGAATTGAGGGTTTGTATTTCTGGGGCATTTTGTTGTTACCTCACGTGTCCATTTGAATCCAAAACCTCACGGACCTTCTTCGAGAGTGCGAGCGGCGTGAACGGCTTTTGAATAAACTGAATCCCGACATCCAACACGCCGTGATTCACGATCGCCTCGTCGGTATAACCCGACATGAAGAGCACCTTCAGGCGCGGCCGCATCGACGTCAGCCGGTCGGCTACGTCCTTGCCGCTCTTTTCCGGCATCACGACGTCAGTTAGCAGCAGGTCAATTGCGTCGGTCTCCTGGGCGCACAACTGGATCGCCTCATCGCCACCGCGCGCTTTGATCACGCGGTATCCGGCGTCTTCCAGAATGTGCGCAGCCAAACCACGCACCACGTCTTCATCCTCGACCAGCAGCACGGTTTCAGAGCCGCGCGCGATCTTTTCCTCGGCAGCTTTTCGCTCCTGGATCTCGGTCGCCACCTCACCTTGCGGCAGATATACCTTGAATGAAGTGCCCTGGTTTGGTTCGGTGTAAACCCAGATGCTGCCTCCGCTCTGTTGGACGATTCCGTAAACGGTCGACAGACCCAGACCCGTGCCTTTCCCCTTGTCTTTGGTGGTGAAGAAAGGTTCAAAAATTTGCGCGCGTACTTCTTCAGTCATGCCGGTTCCCGTGTCGCTCACGGCCAGCATCACGTAGGTGCCTGGCGAGACACCAACGTGCGTTCTGGCGTATTCGCCGTCGAGATCGACATTCGTCGTTTCGATGGTGAGACTGCCGCCGTGCGGCATCGCGTCGCGCGCGTTGACTACCAGATTCACCAGAACCTGCTCGATCTGTCCGGGGTCCGCTTTTATTGTGCGCAAGCCGTTGGCGAGCTTGGCCGTGAGACTGATGTCTTCGCCAATCAATCGCCGCAGCATCTTGTTCATGTCTGAGACTATGTTGTTAAGATCGAGGGAGACGGGTTGCAGAATCTGTTTGCGTCCGAAGGCCAGCAACTGCCGCGTCAAATTTGCTGCACGCTCGCCCGCCTTTTGCACCTCTTCGAGGTACGGCTTGATCGAACTCTCGTCTTCGGTGCGTCGCAGCGCGAGCGCCGTGTATCCATTGATTGCCGTCAGCAGGTTGTTGAAGTCGTGGGCCACGCCCCCGGCCAGCCGTCCGATGGCTTCCATCTTCTGCGACTGGCGCAACTGATCTTCAAGCTGGCGCCGCCGGGTAACGTCGCGTGCGATACCCTGAATGCTGATCGGAACGCCGTCTTCATAAATGTATTTGGTGTTGACCTCGACCGGAATG
>DASQYL010000527.1:0-10320 GCA_035639235.1 Pyrinomonadaceae bacterium
CGATCGCTGCTAGAACGAAGCACAATTTGCTTTCTCCGTGGTTTGGATAACTCGCCGTCATCGCTTCTGTTTGATTCGTTCATTATTGTTTTGGGTGATGGACAAAAAATTCCCATATCGCATCCGTCGCGTTGAAGTGATCGTTGTTTTGCGGCGTGGGCCACTCGTGCGTACCATTAACAAAGGTGAGTAGCTTAATCTCGTTCGTCCCGTGGCATTGCGCGTAGTCATCGATGATCAGATTACCGTTTTGTTTTGTCGTTTGCTGCGGCGGTGAAGCGCAGCCGTCCTTGTTTACCCAAAAAGCGATCGAGGTCGCGACCGGCAACACGTAATCAGTGTTACCGTTATACGTTCCATTGCCGTCATAACCTACCCGTCTGGTCCTGCTTGCCATGAAAGGCAATCAACGGCAGACCATGCGCCGGATTCTGAATCTCGTAGACAGTTCCGTCAGGCTGTTTCGTTCCGATCGTTCCCGAGGCCACGCCAATGGCGGCAAATCTGTCAGTCATTTCCGCCCCCAGCCGATAAGTCATCATCGCGCCCATCGAAAAACCGCAGCAGAAGACGCGCTTATGATCAATCTTCAGATCTTGTTCCAGCTTGTTTAGTACCGCGCGAATGAAACCCACGTCATCGGCCGTAGAGTAAGGATGCGGACTCATACCAGTGGCCCACATCTGCGGAGTTCCGGTGCCGTTCGGATAAACGACGATGAATTTTTCGGCGTCGGCCTTAGTGCTGAATCCCGTCAGATTTTGCATGGACTTGCCACTGCCGCCGGCGCCATGCAGCACGAAGACCAGTGGCACTGGCGTCGAATCGTCATAGCCCGTCGGTATATGCAGCCTGTAAGTTCGATTCACGCCGCCGACCGTGATGGTCTGGACTGAGTCGCCCGGTGTTCTGTTCTGTACGGTGGTTGCATGCGCCGTCGACATGCTGCACAACGATAGAACCAGCAAACACGATCTGAATCGTCGACTCAATTGTTAGTCCTCCTCCGCAAGTATCAGTTGTTTGACGATAGCGCTTCGCCAACTTTCGGAATCCAGCACTTATGGCTGTAATCCTGAAACCTCAGCTTGACGTTCGGATATTCATGAACATTTGCGGGATAAGCTTTGTCCCAGCCGCTGCGCACATCGAAATGAAAGTGAGGTTGGCTGGAATTTCCGGTGTTGCCCGAAACTGCGATCCAGTCGCCGCGCTCAACTTTGTCGCCAACTTTTACTCTCACGCCATGGCGGCCGAGGTGCCAGTAAGTTGCGAACGTTCCGTCGCCATGATCGATGACGATGTAATTGCCCACGCCCAGATAACCGTCGTGCGACCACACAAGCGCGGCGTCGATTTTCGACCACGAAGCTGGCCAGTTAGAGATTCCCGATCCGACGGAGTAAGCGCCGCCCATAGCTTTATGAGTTTTCATCTCGACCGTCAGCGCTTGATTGCCTTTGAAAAAAACCGCGCGGCCGAAGCTCCACGGAATCGCCGCGTCGAAATTCGCATTCCAGCCGTTGGGAAAGTTCTTCCAATTGCCGCCGGCGATCGATTGCGGATAATTCGCGTCGACGTGATCGGCGTCGATGTCGTAACGCAGATATTCGCCGCCCTTGAAGAAGAAAACTTTTCCATTTCCCCAGTTCATCGCGTCGTCGATTCCTGAATTCCACGACGATGGCCAGCCCGGCCAATTGCCGGCGATCGATCTTGGAAATCCGGCATCGACGTGATTGGCGGCAAAGTCGTAACGCAAATACTGACTGCCTTTGAAGAAATAGATCTTTCCGTTGCCCCAATTGATCGCCGCGTCGACGTCATTCCACGATTGCGGCCAGCCGTTGAATATCGCGCTGATTTGTTTGGGAAATCCCGGATCGACTTTGCCGGTCGAGAGGTCGTAACGCAGAACTTGATCGCCTTTGAAGAAAAAGATCTTGGTCGCACCCCAACTATTGCCCGTTTGCGATTCTTCTAAATCGTAAACCGTTCCCGGACGGGCCGCGAGAATGTGCTGGCCTGGCTCATCGACGTTATTCACCATCCGAAGAAAATCAAACGAGAAAGCTTGCATGCCATTTGGATCGCCCTGGTTGTGAGCGTTAGTCGGATCGTTCCAGTTTCCCCGCGCCAGCACCCATCCGCCTTCCTGACCGAAAGGAAATTTGTAGTAGCTGTCAGGCGGTGGCGAACATTGATTGAGCACCTCGGTGCTGTTGAGGCACTTATCAAGCTCAGCTTGCTTCGGTTGAATCTGCGCATTGATCTGTTTGATCTGCGCGATGAGCCCCTGCTTCTCGCCTGAGCCGGCAGCCTTTTGCAAGTCTTTTTGCAGACTAGCCCGCTGGGCTTCTAAACTTTTCACTTCATTCGCGAGTGTTGCGCAGTTATCCGGAGCGGCGGAAATTCGCTGAAGAGGGACCAGCGCGATCGCGATGATCATGACGCTCAGTTTTGCTTTTGTTAGTTTCGTCAAGTATTTGGTTCCTTTCATCAGTTAACGCGAGAACCAGAAACGAACCACACCGCTTGCAACAAAAATGTAATCTTCGCATGTGCCAATGCCGCCATAGAGATTCACCAGCCGGTGTAGAATGCTCGCGTCTATAAGCTGCATTCGCACTTCTTCTGTTTCGTTACCGACTGGAAATGCCCCCTTTGGAAAACGTTACTGGTCTGCTGATCGCCTGGAGCAACGGTGACGAAAGCGCGTATGAGAAGTTGGCGCCGTTGGTTCATGCGGAATTGCACCGGCTGGCTCATCGATACATGAGCCGCGAACGCGACGGCCACACCCTGCAAACGACTGCTCTGGTGAACGAAGCGTATTTGCGGTTGGTTGATCAGAAACAGACTCGCTGGCAGAATCGCGCGCAGTTTTTTGGTATTTGCGCGGAACTTATGCGGCGCATTCTGGTCGATTACGCTCGACAGCAGAAATACCAGAAGCGCGGCGGCGGCGCGCGGAAGATCTCACTGGATGAAGCGGCTGAACTCTCGGAGGAGAAGACAACTGACCTGATTTTGCTCGACGACGCGCTGAAAGAACTGGCTGCGTTTGATCCGCGCAAAGCGCGAGTTGTCGAGCTGAGATTCTTTGGCGGATTGAGCAACGACGAGGTTGCCGAAGTGATGGGCGTGCACGCGAACACCGTCAGCCGGGATTGGAACGCCGCGAAGGCATGGTTATACAAGGAAGTAACAAGTAAGAAGTGAAGATTTTTCAGTTTTCAGTTTCAGTGAAGACGGTACTGTCTTAAGACCTAAAACCGTAAACTGAAACTCCTTATGACCACGGAACGCTGGCAACAGATAGAGGCTCTTTTCCAAGCCGCGCTGGCGCGTGATGCAAGCGAGCGTTCGCATTTCCTTAGCCAGTCGTGCAATGGCGACGGTTCGTTGCGTGCCGAAGTCGAGCTGATGCTCGCCGCTCACGACCGCGGCGGCGCTTTCCTTGAAACGCCTGCACTTGAAGTGGAAGCGCGCAGGATCTCGAAAGATCGTTATGAATCGTTAGCTGGCACGACCCTCGGTCACTATCGAATCGATCGACTTCTGGGCAGCGGCGGAATGGGCGAGGTTTTCGCGGCCACTGACACGCGCACGAATCGCAAAGTCGCTTTGAAACTTTTACCCGATTATTTCACCAACGATCCGCGACGCGTGCTTCGCTTTGAGCAGGAAGCGCGCGCCGTACTCGCGCTGAATCATCCAAACATCGTAACGATTTACGAAGTTGGTCAATCCGCCAACACGCATTACATAGCAACCGAATTTATCGAGGGCGAAACGTTACGCCGCCGGCTCTCGCGCGAGTCTCTTTCGGTAAATGAAGCGCTCGAGATCGCAATCCAAATATGCAATGGGCTGGTGGCCGCAGAGTCTCTGGGCATCGTCCATCGCGACATCAAGCCGGAAAACATCATGCTTCGTCCCGACGGCTATGTGAAGGTGCTCGATTTTGGCATCGCTAAGCTGTCAGACCCATCGGATTTAGCGGGCGAGTGTTCTTTGAACGCAAGAGACAGCGACGAAAAAATCAGCCCGACGAGCACGAACCCCGGAGTGATGTTGGGTACCGTTCGCTACATGTCGCCAGAGCAAGCGCGCGGGCTAAAGGTGGACGGGCGAGCGGATCTTTGGAGTTTGGGCGTCACACTCTACGAGATGTTGAGTGGACGTGTGCCCTTCGATGCATCTGAGCCGGTCGATTGTGTAGCCGCTATTTTGGAGATCCAGCCTCCACCGCCTTCAAATGTGAATTCAACTGTGCCTCCGGAGCTTCAATGGATCGTCAATAAAACTTTGCGAAGAGATCGCGACGAGCGATATCAAACCGCGCGCGAGCTGCTTGGAGATCTACGTGAGCTAAAGCAGGAGATCGACGTGCGCGCGCGGCTAAATAGTTTGGCTCCTCGTTTAGTCGAAAGCAACGGACACACTCGCGGGTTTAAATTGAGCGTGCCGTTGCTGCGAGCGTGGCGGATCAATTATTTGGTTCGCCATCGATGGCTTGCAGCCGCGTCAGCCGTGGTTCTTATTTTGCTTGGTGTTCTCGGCACAAAGTATTTCTCGGCAGGTGGCCGGAACATAAGCTCGCTGGCAGTTTTGCCTTTCGTGAACGTTGACAGCGATCCGAACGCGGACTATGTTGCCGACGGCATCACGGAGAACCTCATCAACAGTCTTTCACAGTTACCCAACGTAAAAGTAATTGCCAGCAACTCAGTCTTCCGTTACAAAGCGACGCAGAAAGGCAACGTTCCCGATTCGCAGAAAGTTGCTCACGAACTGGGAGTTCAAGCTGTACTACTCGGGCGCATCATTCAGCACGGCGACGATTTGTTTGTCAGCGCGGAACTTGTTAACGCCGACGACAACAGTCACATCTGGGGAGCGCAATATGATCGAAAACTGTCAGCGATTTTTGCTGTGCAGGAACAAATTGCACGAGACATTTCACAAGAGTTGCGAACGACGCTGGCCACCGGCTCCAAGCCGAAATTTGCGAAGCAAGAGACTGAGAATCTTAAAGCCTTTGAATATTACATGCAGGGGCGCTCATACATTCACCGCCGCACGCGCGAAGATTTAATGTTCGCCGGCAGCTATTATCAAAAAGCGATCGAAGAAGATCCAAACTTTGCGTTAGCGTACGCGGGACTGGCAGAAGTTTACGGAAATTTGGGTGTGCGCGGGTACATTCCTCCTGTCGAAGGCCGCCAAAAACTGGACGATGCCGCGCGCAAAGCAGTGGCGCTCGACGACAATCTAGCCGATGCGCACGTCATGATGGGTTACTACTACATGGGTTATGCGCCTTACGATTTTGCGAATGGGGATCGGGAAATTCGGCGAGCCATAGAACTGAGTCCCAGCCTGGCCATCGCGCACTTGTATCTTGCGCTGTCATTGCTGCGCCAGAATCGTTTGGACGAAGGCTTGAATGAAATGCTGAAGGCCCGTGAGCTGGATCCGTTCTCGGCGATAATTGCGCGGCAAGTGGCGCTCTATTATCAGTTGAAGCGTGATTACTCTCAGGCGTTACAGATTCTCCGTCAATCGAATGACTTGGGCCCGCTGTTCACAACTATGAACGAGGTGGGAATCTACATTCAAAATAAGATGTACGATGAAGCGCTGAAGGCTTTGGACAACGAGGGCCGCACACGCAAAGAAGATCCGATTCTGATTTACAGTCGCGCGATGCTTTACGCAGCTCAGGGCCGGCGCGCCGAAGCGTTGGCGATTGTCAAAGAGTTGGAGTTGTTATCTGCAAATGGCAGCCAGGCCCAATGGATCGCGAAAATCTATGCGATCCTGAATGACAAGGACCAATCGTTCAATTGGTTGGAGCGTGGGTTGGCGACGGGCACGCCCGGAGCTTTTTACCCAGCAGAGCCAACTTGGGATCCACTGCGAAATGATCCGCGCTTCAATAATTTGATGAGGCGAATCGGCGTGCCGACGACATAATCCGTTTTGTCTGGTTGTTCCAATCGAGCGTCCAAGTGGTTTTTCGGCCATCGATCATTTCCGGCGTGATGCAATATAGAGCATCGACGCCGCGAGCCCATTGAATTCAATTGCGTCGCGCTGATGGCAGTCTTTGGAGCACCTTCACAGACGCATTTGTCCATGTTGAAGATGAGGGAATGATGAGGGACTTACGTATCGAGACCTAGTCTTACCTAACTCGCTTTGACGGCTGAAACACCGATAAATATTGCTTGGTCCTGCGTAGTACCGTTATGTCAATAGATCCGAAACGGGCCTTAAAATTCGTTGGGAGCAAGGCCACAAAATGAAAAAGGGCTGGCGGTACAGATCCTATACGCGCGAACTCCTAATAGCCCACTACCACGGAGTTTTGTCCATTGCGCTTCCGATTTTGCGTGAATTTCTTCAGGAAACATCTCGCAAGAATCGGCGTGAAGGTCGGCTATTTGGGCGAAGGTGACTGCTTCGTGTTAACTGAAATTCCAGCGCGAAGCTCGTCAGTTCCGCGCGCCGCGACGACGTCATTCTCCTGAAGGTCGCCAAAGACTTCGACCAGATCGCCCATCGAGACTCCGCGCTTAACGTCAACCCAGTCGGTCGTGCCGTTACGAATGCGAATTACGAAGGTTCGCTCGGTCGTCGTGGCGATTGCGGATGCGGGAACGAACAGAGATGGTTGCGGGCGAGTCGTTGGCCAGATCACTTCCGGAAACATTCCCGGAGCCAGACGCGCGGAGTCATTGATGACATCCAGCTCGACTGGCATCGTGCGCGTCTTTTCATCGAGCGTATGACTAATGCGCTGGACCACGCCGAAGAACTTCTCGCCCGGAAAGGCCGGCACCGTAAAGTTGATTCGACTGCCCGCTGCGACGCCCGAAACGTCCGCTTCCGGCACCGAGACGACGAGGCGCAAACGCGAGATCTCTTGCAGCCGCAGCATTGGCATGGACGATGGACCAGTGGATGGCCCGGCAAGACTGCCCTTGTCGACATTGCGCTCGGTCACTACTCCAGCGAACGGTGCCGTGATGCGAAGATATGATTCGATGTCGCGGACTGAATTGGCGGCGGCGCGGGTGGCTCGTTCGTTTTGTATTTGAGACTGAACCACAGCCCGAGCGGCTTTCTCATTGTCTTCGAGCGCGCGGATGCGGGCCCGATCGCCTTCGACAACTCCACGCGCCACGTCCACATCATTTTCGGCGACTACACCGGGTGTCGCTGACGCTGCTTTCAAACGTTTGTAAGTGCCTTCATCAGCAACCAGTTTTGCTTCAGCTTCAGCCCGTTGTTCACGCACGCTTTGCACTCTGGACTCCATTTCGAATCTTTGCTGTTGAGCCGCGCTGACTCTCGCTTCGGCTTCACTGGTGTGCGAAGCAAGCTCGGGCGCACTCATGCGCACCAGCAATTGGCCTCGTCTCACTACCGAGCCTCGATCGATATTGATCGACTCAACGAAGCTTTGCACCTTCGGATAGATGGCGACGTCCTGGAAGGCGCGCAGTTCGCCCGGCAGATGCAATTCCTTATTTACTGTCTGCGAAACGACGGTGGTAGTCGCGACAGTTGGCGGCGCGGACTTGGCGGTTGCGACATTTGTTTGCTGAGTCCCTTTAGACGATCTGATGACAAGCCAAACCACGACCACGAGCGCCACCAGCGCGAGAGCAACGATTACGGCGATCAGTTTGCGATTGACGCCCGGAGCGGTTCGTTGATCCGCTCTTTGTGATTCGTCTCTGGTTGCCACATCAGACATGTTCGTTCTCTCCACAAATACCGCGCCATTATTGCTGCTCAACGGGAATTAGATCATCAGGATGCACGGACGCAGCCGCGCGACTGGCGCGAGACTGCACCATCGCAAAGGCCAGAGGCAGAATCGTAAGGACGGCAATAGTTGAGGCTGCCAGTCCTCCAATCACGGCGCGGCCCAGAGGCGCGGTTTGCTCTCCGCCTTCACCCAGTGACAGCGCGATTGGAATCATGCCGGCAATCATCGCCAGGCTCGTCATCAGGATGGGGCGCAGGCGGCTGGTCGATCCCGATATAACCGCGTCATAAGACGAAGCGCCCTCGCGGCGCGTGCCTTCAGCGAAAGTGATGAGCAGAATTGCGTTGGCTACCGACACGCCAATAGCCATGATCGCGCCCATGAACGATTGAACATTCAGCGTGGTGCGCGTAATCCATAATGAAATCGCTACGCCTGCGAGCACCGCCGGAATTGTTGACAACACAACCAGGGCCACGCGCGGAGATTGGTAGAAGGCTGTCAACAGTAGGATGATGGCCACAATCGCGATCAGCAGTCCGAGTTCCAGGCCGGACTTGGTTGATTCCATCTGCGGCGCTTGTCCACGCACATCTACTCGCGAACCTTTCGGCGCATCGCCGGCGCGTTTAATTGCGAGGTTAACCTCGTTGACCGCGCGACCGAGATCGCTACCCTCAACGTTCGCGGCGATCGTGATCATGCGTTGCTGATTGTAGCGATCATATTCGCCGATCATCGTGCCGTATCCGACCTGGGCCACGTCGCCGACCAGTGGCCGCTGAGCGCCACTGGGCATTGCGGGTATGCTCTCAATGTCCTCGATAGACTTCATTTGTGATTGAGGAACTTCTACCTGCACTTGATAGGCAGTTCCCGACGCCGGATCGCGCCAATAATTCGGTTGCGTGAAACGGCTTGAAGAAGTCGCTCCCACCAGTGAGCGTGAAACCTGTTCCACTGTCACCCCGAGTTGTCCGGCCCGCTCGCGGTCAATGTTGATGTCCACTGTCGGATAATCGAGCGGCTGGCCGAATTGCACATCACGCAGAGATGAAATCTTGGCCATCTCATCGCGCACTTTCTGCGCATAAGTGCGGTTCGAGGTGAGGTTTGATCCGCTGACAGCAACTTCAATCGGTGTCGCCGAGCCGAAGTTCATAATCTGGCTGACAATGTCCGCAGCTTCGAATGAAAGTTCGGTTCCCGGCAAATCCGACGCCAGCTTCTTCCGCAAGCGTTCCTTCAGCTCAGCCACCCGCACTCCCGATCCATGCTTCAAGGCGATCTGTAAAACGGCTTCCTGCGGGCCGCTCTGCCACTGGTAGATTGTGTTCACTGGAAAGGCCGGCGGTTGCACGCCGACATAGCCGATGGTGATATCGACGTTGTTCTTGCCGGCTTCTGCCGCGACGACGTCAAGCGCTTTTAGGGCGATTTGTTCAGTGCGTTCAATTCGCGTCCCGGTTGGAGCGCGGAGCCGCAGTCGCAATTGCCCGGCATCGACTGTTGGGAAAATGTCTGTTCCGAGATTGCGGCCAATAAACACAAAAACCAGCACTACTAAGAGTGCATAGACTGCGAGCGCAGGCCACCGCACAGAGAAGAGCTTCCTCAGCCCGCTCGCATATCGAACCTTCGCCTTATCAAGAACGGATGGCCCGCCCACGCGCGGATGCGCCTTCAAGAGCCAAATCGATAAGACTGGCACCAGCGTGCTCGAAAGCACATACGATGCGAGCATTGAAAAACCAATCGCCAGGGCCAGGGGAATGAAAAGCGACCTGGTCACACCCACCATGAAAAAGGAAGGTGCGAATACAGCGAGGATAGAAAGCATCGCCAGCAATCGGGGCGTAATCGTTTCACGCGTCGCGATCAGCACCGAGCTGGCGAGTGGTTCACCGCGAGCGAGATGAGCATGAATGTTTTCGATTTCGACAGTCGCTTCATCAACCAGAATACCGACGGCCAATGCCAATCCGCCCAGCGTCATGATGTTGATCGTCTGGCCACTCAACCAGAGCGCTACCACCGCAGAAAGGAGCGCTACCGGAATCGTGGTTACTACGATCAAGGCGCTCCGCAAATCCCGCAGGAATAGCAGGACCATGAAGCCCGTGAGCAATGCGCCCAGAGAACCCTCGACTATCAATCCCTTGATGGCGTTCTTCACGTAGCCTGATTGATCCATCTCGAAACTGATCTTGATGTCGTCGGGCACGAGCGCCTGCATGCGCGGCAATTCGGACTTGACGCGATTGACCACGTCTAGCGTCGAGGCATCGGCGCGTTTCGTGACCGGGATGTAAACAGTCCGATGACCATTCACGAGTCCGTAACCGGTAAGAATGTCGCTGCCGTTCTCGACCAAACCAATATCACGGACGTAAACTGATGGTCCGCTGCCCACTCGAATTGGAATATTTGCCAGTTCGCTAATCTGCGGAACGATCGAATTGACCGAAGCGATGCGATTCAAATCGTCGGTGCGGACGTTGCCGGAAGGCAGAATCGTGTTACCGCTGGCGATC
>DASQYL010000528.1:0-12740 GCA_035639235.1 Pyrinomonadaceae bacterium
TCGAGGAACGCGCGCGCACGGATCGTGATTTCAACAGTTACGGTTTCTACCGAGTTTATTCGTATCTCACCGGCAACGACAATCAGGTTGCCGGAATCACGCGCAAAGATCTCGATCACGTTGATTGGTCAAAGCGGCTGCCGGACGGTCTGGACCTCGTCGCGGAAGTGTTACTGACGAATTATGGTTTCGAGCCGCGTTTCTTTCACAGCGACGAGGGCCCGGGCACGGCCGCTTCCGCCTTCAAAGATTTCTTTAGCTATCAAATCGATCCGCTCAAAGGTGATCTCGACGCCGAGTACAAACAGAACTGTGATTACCCGAAGGACGAAGCATCGCTGCGGCGGGTGGCGATCGTGCACGGCATCGCTTTGGATGATTTGCGCGATCCGTGGAACACGGCTTACCGCAATAAGTTCTTCACGCAAGGCGGCTCTGATGTTTTCGAGATGACGAGCGCCGGCGCCGACAAGCAGTTCGACACCTCCGACGATCTCACAGTGCTGCGCGTCGAGCGGCCGTACTTTCGCTTCACCGGTGAAGCCATCAATCGCGCGGTCGGGCGTTATCACACGCGTACAGGGAAATTCATTCGCGACGCGGCCACGATGAAGGACGAATTGCGGCAGGAAGGAATCGATTTTGATTCGCTGCGCGATCCGTGGGGTGAACCCTACGCACTCAGCTTTGGCGTTAATCAAACGAAATTCAATATCTATGTGACCAGCAGTGGCCCTGATAGACGTCTCGCGCCGGGAAGCGACGACGATGTCGGGCTGTGGACTTCGTCGATCGATTACGGCACGGACGTGAGCGTGACAATCGACGCGGCGCTGGCCTCGTATTTTCAAAATAATCTGCGCGTGCCGCAGAACCAGGCTGAATTCAACGATGCTCTAAAAGCTGCAAAAATCGATCCCGCCATCTTGCGCGATCCCTGGGGACACAACTACTACGCGACCTTTGATAGCCGGGCCGTGTATGGCAATCGCATTAACGTCTACACGTACGCGAACTATGGGGAAAAGCCAAAAGAGAAAACTGAACTCACACCCGTGACGCAGCACATGCACTTCATTTTTCTGCGCAGCATCGGTGCAGACGGCAAGGAAGGAACATCGGACGATTTCAACGTCGCCAGCTTCTCAAGAATTATCGGCGAGCAAGCGGGCAATCAAAGTAAACCGCAACAAGTAAAACCTCCGCTGATTCTGTCCGGATCAACGGGTGCGATTGCCGGGATCGTCACGGATCCCCAGGGCGCGGCCGTGATACGTACAAAGATTACCGCGAAAGACGTGCGCACAGAGTTGGAATACACCGCCGAGAGCGTCGACGACGGTTCGTACATCGTCAAGAACCTGCCCGTTGGCGTCTACGAAGTCATCTTCGACGCGCAGGGATTCAAGCGCGCGATAATTAGACAAGTTGTAGTTCGGCCATCGAACGTCACGCAGTTGAATGTAATGGTCGAAGTGGGAGGCATTTCGGAAACCGTCGAAGTCACTGCCGGGGCTGCGGTTGAGGAAACGTCGGTGAATGCGACTGTCGCAACGACAGTCACCTCGCGACAACTCTTGAGTCTCGCTCCTGGCGTGGTGAGATTCGTCACAAAGTCCGGCAGCGAGGATCAATCATCGACCCCGCGCCTGCGTGAATACTTTCCCGAAACGCTCGTGTGGCAGCCGTCGCTCGAAACCGACAAGCAGGGACGCGCGCAACTAAGGTTCAAGCTGGCCGACAACATCACGACCTGGAAAATGTCGGCGATTGGATCGACCGAAGATGGGCAGATCGGCGTCACCGAAAAGGAGTTCACGGCGTTTCAGCCATTCTTCGTCGAACACGATCCACCGCGCATCCTGACTGAAGGCGATCAGATTTCCTTGCCTGTGGTGGTGCGCAACTATCTCAATCGCGAACAGAACGTGAATCTTCAGATCAAGCCGGAGAGTTGGTTCACCTTGCTGGGCGCGGCGACGCAAAACATCAAGGTGGCCGCCGGCGATTCGGCGAACAGCACGTTTGATTTGCGCGCGGTTGCCTCAATCAAAGACGGCAAGCAGCGCATCACGGCCGTCGCCGGCGATGCGAACGATGCGATCGAGAAACCGGTGACGGTGCATCCTGACGGCGAAGAAAAATCCACGACCGCCAGCGACCTCGTTTCGGAAAGCGGAAGTGTCAATATCGATATCCCATCTTCCACGATTCCGAATTCAACACATGCCGAATTGAAAATTTATCCAAATCTGCTGGCGCACGTGGCTGAGAGTGTCGAAGCGATTCTCGAGCGGCCGCACGGCTGCGGCGAGCAAACGATCTCTTCGACTTACCCGAGTCTGTTGCTGCTGCGCAATCTGAAGAACACCGGACAGTCGACACCGCTTCGCGCCACGGCGGAGAAATATCTGCATGCCGGTTACGCGCGCCTTTTGAACTATCGGGACGACAGCGGCGGCTTCACTTATTGGGGTCACGGCGATCCCGATTTAGCGTTAACTGCTTATGCGCTGCGCTTCCTCAACGATGCCACCGAAGTCATGGCGATCGATGACGACGTGATCAAGCAAGCTCGCGCGTGGCTGATCAAGCAACAGCGTGCAGATGGCAGTTGGGTTGTTTACAAATACTACGACGGTAAGACGGAAGATAGAGCCCGGACTGCGATGCTCACCGCGTACATCGCGCGCGTGCTGGCGATCGCCACTAGCAAAAAGGCGGATGCTGAGACCGCAGTGGTTCTGAAGCGTGCGCTCGCCTATGTCTCGGCGCGAGCAGATGAAATCGACGAACCGTATTTGATCGCGTCGTACGCTTTGGCTCGGATCGATTCAGGCGATGTGAATGGCGCGGCCAGGGCGATTGCCAAACTGCGCTCGCTTGCTCACGAAGAGAAGGGCGGCAGTTACTGGTCACTTGAAACCAACACGCCGTTTTATGGCTGGGGGCTCGCGGGACGCGTCGAAACAACAGCACTGGCGGTGCAGGCGCTGGCAAGATATGAATCATCGATGGCCACAGCGTCCGCTAAAACTGAAAAAGATATGGGCGCGGCGCCCGCGCTCCCAGCAACCGATCAACTGATCAATCACGGACTACTGTTTCTGCTTCGTGAAAAGGATCGTTATGGCGTCTGGTATTCGACGCAGGCAACCATCAATGTGCTCGATACCCTGCTCAGTTTACTCGCGCGCGCGACCACTCCCACTCTCTCCGCCGCTCGCACGGCCACGATCGTCGTGAACGGGCGTGAGGTGCGATCGATCGAAATGCCGGAGCCGCAGCGGCTGGTAAGCCCAATCTCGATCGACATCTCGCAATTCGTGCAGCGCGGCACAAATCAAATTCAACTTCTCCGCGCTCGCGGCAGCACGCCGGCATCGATGCAAGCTGTGGCAACTTATTATCAGCCGTGGAGCGAATCGGTGGCGACGCAGTCAGCTAATTGGCGATCGAACGGCGCGAGCGGATTACGTCTGACGGCGAAGTTCGACAAGACAGAAGGACGCATCAGCGATCAGATCGATTGTCACGTCGAAGCGGAGCGCGTCGGCTTCAGCGGGTACGGCATGATGTTGGCTGAGATCGGTCTGCCGCCCGGAGCTGACGTTGACCGCGCTTCACTCGAGACGGCGATGAAAGGATCCGATTGGGCCATTAGCCAGTACGACATTCTGCCCGATCGCGTGATCGTGTACCTGTGGCCGCGGGCCGGTGGCGCGAAATTCGATTTCAAGTTTCGAACACGATTCGGACTGAATGCGCAGAGCGCTCCCTCGATCGTTTACGACTATTACAATCCTGAAGCGCGTGCGATCGTCGCGCCGACGAAATTCGTCGTCAAGTAACGCCCCACGTGTCCTCACGTGCAGGTTGGGCCGGACCCTTCTGGCCCAACACTCCCAGGGTGACTCCTCCAAACGCTTTACCCATCGGCGCCGCGATTGTGTTAAGCTTCGCTCACCGGATCGAAAAATAAATTTCAAAGGGCGAGTCTCAGGAGGACTTATGGCTGACGAGAAGAAATGCAAAAATCCACCATGCACGTGTCCGCCGCAGCCGGACGGAAAATATTGCAGCGCGTCGTGCGAAGGCGCCGGCGACACAATCGAACTCGACTGCGATTGCAGTCACGAAGAGTGTCAGGGGAATTTCTAGGATATTTGGAGTGCGGAGCTTGACGCCGCACTCCAAATTTAATTCTGCTTTCTGCCTATCATTACAGCAAGGTGTTCGGCCATCGCCGGATCGAGCTTTTCTAATTGCAGCTTCTCTGCCTGCGCATTCTTCACATCGCCAATCATCAAGTAACTGATCGCCGAGTTGTAATAAAATGAAGGGTCTCGAGGATCGAGGCTGATTGCTTTTTGATGAAACGCAATCGCTTCACGCGCGCGGCCCGATTTCGACAACGTCACTGCCAAACTGTCGTAAGCCAGCGGGAAGTCCGGATGATCGCGGATCAAAATTCGATAGACGAACTCTGCGTATCTCGTCTGGCCCAGCCGTTCATAAGTTACGCCCATGTTGTAACGCGCTCTGACGTAATGGCCGTCCAGATTGACCGCCTGCTGGAACGACGCTAACGCGGCTTGATAGTTCTTCAATTCGCCCAGTGCTTCGCCGAGATCGTTGTGCGCTGCCGCAGATCGAGGATTGAAAACAATCGCTCTGCGAAATGAATCGGCGGCGTTCTCGAATCTGCCAAGGCTCATGTAAATGCCGCCGGCGCGCAGCAATGCGTCAGCCGCCGTGTCAGGCGAACTCTTCGCGATGATTGCGATCGTTTCGTAGGCCTTGATTGCGTCGTCGTGGCGGCCGTCCAGGTCTGCAGTTTGCGCGACGCGAGCCAATCTTTGGGTTTCTTGCTGAGACTCCGTGGCCTGGCCAAAAGCAAACGTGCTGACGATTATCGCAAGCAGGCAGCAAATTGAAATTTGTTTTATGCGCTGCATTTTGGCTGAGAGTTGCTCTCGATCAGAGTCCACATGTTTCGGGCGCGCGCCCAGTAGCCCACAAGTATTAAAGAAATAATTGTCCAAAAAGTCTGGGAATTTTTCGCCATTCGTAGTATGAATGTAGCTGTTAACCCCGAAAACTTAGTAACCGGTTACTGACAAGGAGGGTATACCTCATGAGGCTGTTTCTTTTGTTTCTGGTAGCGTTCATCTGTGCGCCGGTAGTGTTGGCGCAATCAGATGACGTCAAGCATTACGAATTTTACGGCGGTTACGCTTACCAGCGAGCTAACAACAACGCGCCTTCGTTCGATCAAAACGGCGCCGCGAGATTCAACGGCGCGCCCGTTGTATTCAACCAACGCGATCAGAACTATAACGGGTTCACGGCGGAGTTCAATCAGAACCTTTCGCGGCATTGGGGTCTGGTCACGAGCTTCACCGGCGTCTATAGCCGCACCGCTTACGTCAACGTGGTCACGGGCCGGGCTTTCGGCGCGCGCACCTCGCGGTACGACTTGTTGTTTGGGCCGCGTTATAACTTCCGTGCCGGAGCAGTTAATCCGTTCGCGGAAGCGATGGCGGGCTTCGAACACATGCGCGTTAACTTCAGCGACGTTTTGACGAACGGTGACCGAGCGGACACTGCGTTTGCGATGGCCTTCGGCGGAGGTGTCGACGTGCGCGTCTCAGAGCATGTGGACGTGCGCCCGATTCAGGCGGATTACATTCCGACTTTCTTTAACAGCACGCACCAGAATAATTATCGGGTGAGCGCGGGAGTGAAAGTGAAGTTCGGACAGGATCCCTAAGCGGCGTTGCTGTGACTCGATTGATTGAATACAAAACCGATGGTGCGGCTCGGATAGGCGAAGTCTGTTCGAGTGATCTTTTAAATCGTCACGACTTATTTCTTAATTCCAGAAACTTAGCTGCTAACTTTGGACCCACGCCTTCGTCTTCGTGCTTGAAAAAGACGAAGGCGTCGCTCCATTTCTGATCGTTAATCCTTTTCATCCATTCAACCAGGTCGTTCGGTTCATAGTTCATTCGCCGCAAGCGCAAATAGCCCCACGACGCGGTACTGACGATTTGATCCAGGGGCTTTTCATCTATGTCGGAAACTACCAATGCACAATTCTCGTTTCGCAAAATGTCCAACGCTTCATCATCGAACCAGCTTTCGTGACGAAACTCGAAGGCGGCCCGCTTATCGCTCGGCAACAACGAGAGAAAATTTCTTAGCCGCTCAACGTCTTTCTTTGCATTCGGCGGAAGCTGAAACAACACGACGCCTAAACGATCTTCGAGCAGCCCGGCCGTCTCTAAAAGATATTTCGTTTCGTCGGCACAATTGTTCAGGCGCTTGATGTGCGTGATGCGTTGCGTGGCCTTAATTGAAAAGCGGAACTCCGGCGGCACCTGCTCTTTCCAATTTTCAATCATCGAAGGCTGCGGCAAGCGATAGAAAGTGTTATTGATTTCGACCGCGGGCAGGCGACGCGAGTAATAAGCGAGCATCTCCTTTGCCGGCAAATCTTCCGGATAGAAATTGCCCTTCCATTCTTTGTAACTGTAACCGCTAGTGCCGACGTGAAGATTCATTTGTCCTCTTCGCCGACAGCCGGCAAAACACTATCCAGCTTGGTGATGAGTTCCGGCAGATCCCGCTTGACCGATTGCCAGAGTTTCGTGCAGGTTGATGTCTCCATATCGGTGTGCCAGCACCAGACGGATACCTTTAATTTCTTTCCAGGGTATTTCCGGGTGTGATGATTGAAACGAGTCCGAGATTTTTCCAGCAGCTTCGCCGAGAATCTCCAGCCGCCGCTCGACAGCCGAATGCATCATCCGATTGCTGCAGAACTCTTCCATAGGTCGAGTTTCGGACGAAGTCCTCGCAGTCGCGAGCCGCTTCGCGCATGTCCCAAAGGTAAGCGTTATCACGCTCGTCAGGACGCATAAATTATTTCGGAAGTATGTATTTTACGCAATTCGCGGATTTCGGGCCAAATGTTAAACAAAGCTAAGTTTTCTAGCGTGGTCACCCTGCCCTCGTAGTCTCACTCGCCTCACGTTTTCACATTTCCCTTGACCGCTTCAAAATGCTGGGCTTATACTGCGTTCAGCTACGGGAATCGGTCTCAGGTGGTTTCCCCTTCAAACCCGCCGGGATTTTTCCAAGCCAGAAAGTGAGGTTCTAATCTATGCCTATTAGTGCCCGCGCTGCCATTCAGAAGCGAATCGACAAACTCCAAACCGAGTTGAATAGCCTTCACAACCAAGCGAGTGAAATCTTTGGGGAGATTGAGTCCCGCGAGTTCGCATTGCAAGAACTTGAGGCTGTAAAGAAATCGCTACCCGATGAAGAAGGCGCTGAAAGTTCGCCAGAGATCGCCTTACGTCGCGGGAGCGATGCAAGCAAAGCCCGCGACGTGCTGCGCGAGGTTCGTAGGCCGCAGCACGTTGACCGACTGCTTGAAGCTCTAGGCAAAGAGGTCAACAAGAAGACCCGCGCATCGTTGGCGGGACAGTTAGCGTTCTATGCGCGGAAGAATCAGATTTTCGAGAAGACGGGCCCTAATGAATTCGGCTTGCTGGAATGGAAGAAACAAGACCTAGAGAAGAAAGCATTTTTAGCTGACGGTGAGTATCGGATCGCTGTGCCGATTCCCGATGATGACGAACCACCAGCACTTGATCTAAACAACTGAAAAAAGTTCTAGCACTTTAGCGAAGTTTCTGATAGGTAATTGTTGTTTGAAGTTTTGGAAGGCGTTAACGGCAAACGGCGAAGAAGACTAGCTAGTTGGACCGGCCTTCTCCGCCGCCGCGTTCGACTGGTTTAGTGTCAACGGTAGCACGCCGTCCTGTCCCGACGGAGGTCTCGGTTCGAGTCCGAGAACCAGTGCCAACGCTTTAACGTGTGCCAGTCAGCATGTGGTGGGGCTAGCTCAATTGCGGTAGAGCACCCGACTTGTAATCGGGTGATGACGGGTTCGAGGCCCGCGCCCCACCCCACACACTTAGTTATTGCTTTCAATGATCTTTAGATGCTAAGATGTTGCCCGTTTGGTAGGTTAATTCGCTCAATCCACTCCGCCTATCGGTCAAATAGGCTCTTCGTGAGGGGGCTGTACTGGAAAATCAGTATAGCCCCTTTCGCGTTGCGGCACAATACACAAACCGAGTCTATTGAGTCAAGAGAAATATCCGCTCGGCGTATCTTTGTACTTGACGCAATCTGTGCGTTAGGTGTAAAATTCTAATCATGGACAAAAGCCACAGACTTTCAAAATCCGAAGTAGTCAAAGACGTTCCTTTAGCTTGTGCGGATGAGTTAACGGCGGTTGAGTTTTTTGAAAATCAGCGTTGGGGCGACACGCCTGCTTGTGTTCATTGCGGGAACGTCAACGTCTACAAAATGATTGATCGTAAAACTGGCGAACGCAATAAGCGGTTCCTCTGGCGTTGCCTTGATTGCAAGCAGCAATACACGGTTAGAATTGGCACAGTCTTCGAGGAAAGCCGCCTGCCGCTTCGACATTGGTGCTATGCGTTCTGGCGAGCGTCAACGTCGAAAAAAGGTGTGAGCGCGCTAGAAATCAAGCGACACACTCAATGCAGTTATCGCACGGCGCTGTTTCTGATGAATCGGATTCGATTTGCCATGGCTCCCGATGATGCCACTCCGAAACTGAGCGGCGTTGTCGAATGTGACGAAACTTGGGTTGGCGGCAAGCCTCGTTTCAAGGGTCAATCAAAGCGCGGGCGCGGCACTCGCAAGCAACCAGTTTTCGCAGCCGTAGAACGCAATGGCAGAATCAGGCGACGCGTTGTGGCAGACGTAACGGGTGACACGCTGAAAGAAGCGATCCGCGATATCGTGGACAACAACGCTATGATCATGACGGATGAAAATCCATCGTACAACGGTATCGAGCGCGAATACGCGGGGCATCAAAGCGTTCGCCACGGCGCGAAGGAATACGCCCGTGGCAATGTTCATTGCAACACCGCTGAATCGTCCTTTGCTTTGGTAAAGCGCGGCATCGTTGGAATCTATCACAACGTTAGCAAGAAGCATCTTCATCGTTACATTTGGCAGTTTGATTTCCTGTGGAATAACCGCGAATTGAACGACGGCGAGCGCATGGTTTTAGCGATTCGCGAAGCCGAAGGAAAGCGGCTAAGATACAAAGGCTCTAACGTCCTGTGAGGCATCGTTGCACATCGAAATATACAACCGACTGTTAGAACTCGCTCGCGCTCAGAAGCTAACCTACTATTCTGAGATTGCCCCTCTCGCGAGCCTCTCTATGGACATCGAAGAAGATCGGGACAGGATTGCTTCTCTACTTTGGGAGATCGTCGAACACGAGAGGAATAATGATCGGCCAATGCTGACAGCTATTGTCGTGCATCGCGGCCTTGATAATAATCCCGGCGAAGGGTTCTTTTCTGCTGGCGTAAAGATCGGCAAGTTCGATGGATCGCGTGATCCGATTGCTCGCTTGGAGTTTTGGGTGCGACAGGTTAGTGAGGTGCACGGATATTGGGCTTCTCACTAATACTGGCTTTGATGAAAAAGAAGAAATCGGAAAAGAAGAAGAAACGAAACCAGCCGGGGCCAAAGGCCGACGTGTTGAAGATCGAAGGCGACTGGAAAGACGCGATCAAGAAGTCGCTGACGAAGAAGAAGCCGACCGAAGGCTGGCCGAAGTGAGACTTTGAAAAACCCCGCGTTGGCGGACTAGGAATTCGTCAAACGTCTGCTTTGCGTAAAATACATACTTCCGAATTATTTTGCGGCTAGCAAGTATTTCGCGACGTCTGAAAGGATTCCGCAAAGCGATCTGTTCGATGACGTCGACCTTACGTCCAACTAAGTGGGAGAGTTCGTCATTCATCCGGGACATGTCAAAGACGCTCCAATCCGCGTCCCCAGAGAAAGTAGCGAGGACGTCGATATCGCTATCAGCTCTAAAATCTGCCCGCAACACTGATCCAAAAACTGAGAGTTCCTTGATCTTCCATTTACGACAGAACTCTCTCAGCGCTTGGTTCGGGACTTCGAGATGTGACAGCTTAGTCCTCGCTTTCTATTCTCCACTGGGGTTACTGCCAGCGCAAGCGCCATTATGAAATCGCTCGCGCGATCAGAAACGCCGCGCCTGCTGCGACGCTGCCGATGAGCGCAGTTTGCAAAGCGCTGCGCAATGGACGCGTGCCGGTGAAGCGTCCTTTGACAAAACCGAAGATGAGCAGCGCGAGCAGCGTCAGCGCAACTGACGATAACAATGCGGCGATGAGGGTGACGCGATGAACGTAGGTGGCGGCGATGTATGGCGCCAGCGGGATCAATCCTCCGGCAATATATGACAAGGCGATTGTCACAGCGCTGACGAGCGCCCGTTTTGGATCGGGTTTTTCCAAACCGAGTTCAAAGCGCATCATGAAATCGACCCACTTCTGTGGATGTTTTGACAGAGCTTCGACGACCGGCGCGCTTTCGGCATAAGTCAAACCGTAGGAATGAAACACCTGGGCCACCTCGCGCATTTCTTCTTCCGGTATTTCTTTGACTTCACGCTTCTCACGCTCATGTTCTTTCGCGTAGTGCTCGGCGTCGCTCTTGGCCGCAAGATAACCGCCGAGTCCCATCGCGATTGAACCGGCAGCAATCTCCGCGAGTCCCGCAGTCACGATAATTCCGGCGCTATTGATCGCGCCCGTCAGTCCCGCCGCCAAAGCGAACGGCACCGTCAAGCCGTCAGACATGCCGATGACGATGTCGCGGACGGTTTCGCCCGCGGTGAAATGCCGTTCAGTGTGTCTCGTTTGCGGCATGTAAGTTAGTCATTCCCTCTGCCTCTGAGTGTAGGGTGAGAGCTTAGCAAAAATAAATAGAACATGTTTCTTCCGCTAAACCCTGACCCGGGCCCTCTCCCAAAGGGAGAGGGAGATCAGAACTTTCCAATCAACACCAGCACGCCAATCACAATAAACGCCGCGCCGGCCACTCGTTTAATCCACTCAATCGGCAGATATTGACTGAGCACGGTGCCGACGATGACTCCAATCGCCGATACGGCAGCGAGAGCCAGCGACGCGGCGATGAAAACTTCCCACGGCCGTTTCTTCTCAGCCGCCATGGTCATCGCGGCGATTTGAGTCTTGTCGCCCATCTCAGCCAGGAGAATTACTCCGAATGTCGTTAAGAACACGCGCCAGTCCATCGCACTCCTTCCGCTAGCGAAAGTGGCACGGGCGTCACGCCCGTGAGTTCACGCAGGATACGCGTGCCACCAGCAACAAAATTTGATTGCGCAATTCATGTAAGGCACAATTGCGTATCTGTCAACACATTAGTCGTCCCAACGTTTGAGGTCCCCACGTGGTACAGCCTGCCAGAGAATTCGTCGGCACGTTTCGATTCGCCTTACGGCGCCGTCTGGGGACCGGCGGAATGGGCGTCGTTTACGAAGCCCACGACCGGCAAACCGATCGCATCGTGGCGCTGAAAACCTTGACGCGCGCGGAGGCCGCGCACATCTATCGTTTCAAACGCGAGTTCCGCACGCTCGCCGGCGTCGCTCATCCCAACCTCGTTACCCTCTATGAACTCATGTCGGAAGGCAACGACTGGTTCTTCACAATGGAACTGGTCAACGGCGTGAGCTTCATCAATTATGTGCGGCCGGAAATGACTGACGCGAACTTGGGCGATACCGATCATACATTACGTGTGCCCCGCGAAATCTCGGCCCGCTCTTCGAACTCCGAAGCGGACACGGAAATTTTCGACAGTTCGCGGATATCGGCCGACGAGTTGAGTCTGCGAGCCGACTTTGGATTGGCAACGACGAACTTACTGCTGGACGAAAACCGTTTGCGCGCCGCGCTGCGGCAGCTTGCCGAAGGTGTCAATCGGCTCCATGAACTGGGAAAGATTCATCGCGACCTCAAACCATCGAACGTGCTGGTCACCGATGAAGGCCGCGTGGTTATTCTTGATTTCGGCCTGGTCGAAGACATCAATCCCGAACTGCATGAGACGCTGCTCGCCGGCACTCCCGATTACATGTCGCCCGAGCAAGGCGCGCAGACTGCCATTTCGAAAGCGAGTGATTGGTACAGCGTCGGCGTCATGCTTTATCAAGCGTTGACCGGCCGTCTGCCATTCCGCGGGAAATTCTTCGAAGTGATGCTGCGCAAGCAGACACGCGATCCGATTCAGCCACGCGAGATCAATCCAAATGTGCCGCGCGACCTCAATGAACTCTGCATGAGGTTGCTACGCCGCGATCCGGACGCGCGCCCGAGCGGCCGCGAGATTCTGCACGCAGTGGGAGCTGAAAGGTCGATATCGACATCGCCCGTGAGCGACAGTTCGTTCATCGGACGCGAGCGTCAGATCGCTGAATTGCACGATGCGTTCCGCGCCACGCGCGAAGGGCGGACCGTGACGGTTTACCTGCACGGCAATTCGGGCATGGGCAAATCGACGCTGGCGAAAATTTTTGTCGATCAACTAAAGGCGCAAACGCGCAACGTGGTGGTCCTGCAAGGGCGTTGTTATGAACGCGAGTCGGTTCCCTATAAAGCGCTCGACGGAGTGGTCGACAGTTTGAGTAAACATCTGGCTTCGTTGCGGCGGGCCAAGGCGGAAGGATTGATGCCCCGAAACCGCGCGGCGCTCGCCCGAGTGTTTCCGGTGATGCTGCAAGTCGATGCGATCTTTGACGCGCGTTCGATTAAGCCTGAAACAATCGATCC